>CALHID010000164.1 GCA_938030835.1 uncultured Actinomyces sp.
GAGGGCACTTCCCCGCAACGATCTTCTCGAGCGTTATCCGACGCCCCGAACCACTCAACGCCCAGCCAAAGATCAGCGGCTTTCGCAACTGGCCACTAGTCACACGACGCAAGCCGAGCGCGACAACAAGAACCAGGATCAGAACCAAAAATACTATCAGCCATGTAATGGAGCCGTCACCGCCAGAGACCTGTCGAGGACCTGAACGAAACAGATCTACAGCTGGCTGAACGATCTTCCAGAGAGGAAATAAACTCATCAATCCGACGAGTAGTCCTACCCAGGACAGCAACGCTTGAGTGATGGGACTACGCCATTTCGGAACAGCCTCATATGTCGCTATTGGAGCAGTATCCGGTGAGTGATTCACTACCACGTCACGCCCAGCCTGGTAGATATTCCCTTGGACATCTCCACCACCAGTACTCACATTATGCCCAGCACTGCCAATCAGAGAAGCTCCGCAATCACCACAGAACCTTTGCTGTGGTGCCGCAGATTTTCCACATACAGGACAGATCACTTCTTCCCCCCAGACGTAAGCCCTGTGCGGAACTCAACGATATCGCCGTCTTGCATGACGTAGTCTTTGCCTTCCATGCGGACCTTACCGGCAGCCTTCGCGGCGGCCATGGAACCGGCCTCGATCAGGTCGTCGTATGAGACGATCTCAGCCTTGATGAAGCCCTTTTCGAAGTCCGTGTGGATCACGCCTGCGGCCTTAGGAGCGGTGTCGCCCTTGTGAATCGTCCAGGCGCGTGCTTCCTTTTCGCCAGCGGTCAGGTAGGTCTGCAGGCCAAGAGTATCTAAGCCAGCGCGCGCCAACTTAACCAAGTCTGATTCGCTCTGACCGGATTCCGCCAGCATCTCTCGCGCGTCATCCTCATCCAACTCAACAAGCTCAGACTCGAACTGCGCATCCAAGAAGATTGCTTCAGCGGGAGCAACAAGCGAACGCAACTCGTCCTGCAATTCCTTGTTGTCCATCTCTTCGGCATCCATGTTGAACACGAAGATGAAGGGCTTAGAGGTCATCAGCTGGAAGGACTTGAGCGCATCCTGGTCGAGCTTTGCACCCGCGGGGCCACTGAGCAGTTCACCCTTTTCGAGCAATTCCATTGCCGCGTGCGCGGTTTCCAAGACAATCGCCTCGGTCTTCTTGCCGCGAACTTCCTTTTCCAGACGCGGGATCTGCTTTTCAAGCGTCTGCATGTCAGCCAGAATCAGCTCGGTTTTAATGGTTTCAATATCCGATTCAGGATCAACCTTGCCATCAACGTGCACAACGTCAGGGTCGGAGAAAGCACGCGTCACCTGGCAAATTGCGTCGGCCTCGCGAATGTTCGCAAGGAACTGGTTACCCAAGCCCTCACCCTCAGACGCACCACGCACAATACCCGCGATATCAACGAAAGAAACGGTCGCGGGAATGATGCGCTGAGAACCAAAGATCTCGGCGAGTTTGTTCAAACGCGCATCGGGAAGCGGAACGACGCCCACATTCGGTTCGATGGTTGCGAAGGGGTAGTTCGCAGCCAGAACAGTCGCGCGGGTCAGAGCATTAAACAGAGTGGACTTGCCAACGTTGGGCAGGCCGGCGATACCAATAGTTAAAGACACGCCCCTATCCTATCCGACGAGGCCGCACTCCCGTTTGCCCGCGCCTAGAAAGTGCGCGCATAAGCGGGTGAAATTTCGCTCAGCTGGTGTGATCCGGTCCGGCAGTGCGACGCGCATGCGGACGAACATCAATCTGTCCGGCCTTCTTCAAATCCGAACGCAAGTCACGGGGAAGAGCGAAGGTCGTTGTTTCCGTCTCGGTTCGCACTTCCTCGACAGTTGGGAAACCGCGTTCTTGCAGCCAGGCAATCACATCACGGACAAGGATTTCCGGCACCGACGCACCCGAGGTCAAGCCCACGGTCTTCGCACCTGCGAACCATTCTTCCTGAAGCTCTTCGGCCTTATCGATGCGGTAGGCAGCAGGAACACCCGATTCGAGCGCGACATCAACCAAACGCACCGAGTTCGAGGAATTCGCAGAGCCCACAACAACCATGACATCGACCTGAGGGGCAATGACCTTCACAGCCCCCTGGCGATTTTGCGTCGCATAGCAGATGTCATCTGAAGGCGGATCAACAAGTTTGGGGAAACGCTGGCGCAGGCGATCAACCGTTTGACGCGTCTCATCAACAGAGAGGGTTGTCTGCGAAATCCACACAACGCGCTCAGGGTCACGGACAACCAGATTATCGACTTCTTCAGGAGTTCCAACCACTTGAATGTGTTCGGGAGCTTCGCCAAAAGTACCTTCGACTTCTTCGTGGCCTTCGTGGCCAACCAAGATGATGTCGTAGTCGTCCTTCGCGTAGCGCACGGCCTCTCGGTGGACCTTCGTAACCAGCGGACAGGTTGCATCGATTGTTGCAAGGTGGCGCTGGGCTGCAACCGCGTGGACTTCTGGCGAAACCCCGTGAGCAGAGAACACCACACGTGCGCCTTCGGGAACCTGATCGGTTTCTTGAACGAAGATCGCCCCGCGCTTCGTCAAAGATTCGACGACAAACTTGTTGTGAACGATTTCTTTACGGACGTAGACGGGCGCACCATAAAGATCCAAAGCTTTTTCAACGACATCAACCGCGCGATCAACACCCGCGCAATATCCACGAGGCGCTGCGAGCAGGATCTTCCCACCTTCGATGCGGGAATCGCTTTCGCTAGTACGAAGGGTGTCGTCATGAGTCATAGATCAACCGTACAGGCCGCCATGTGCATCTGCGAACCATAATTGCTTTTCCTTCCCAGTCTGGACGCAAATGCCCCTGGCCTGTGTCATGCTTATTTCGTGCCAGAGAACATGCCCCCCGCAGCTAAAGCTGCTGATACGACGCGCGAAAACCCGTGGCCGCTGCGTAGACTCACGCAGAACATCAAGATCTACGTTGATCGGATGTCTTCGCTCTGGGTGGAAGGTCAGGTCGTCCAATACAACCCGCGTCCGGGCTCGCGCATGGCGTTTTTCACCTTGCGCGACACCGAATCTGACACCTCGATGACCGTTACAGCTTTCCCGAATGTCATTTCTGCCGTTGGCGCCGGTTTTGAAGAAGGCGTTAAAGTCGTCACGCGCGTCAAGCCCGTTTTTTGGGAACGCAGCGGCAGCTTGAACCTCCAAGCTGCCGAGGTTCACCTTCAAGGTCTTGGCGATCTATTGGCTCAAATTGAACGCTTGCGCCAAAAACTTGCAGCCGAAGGCCTCTTCGATGAAGGACGTAAGAAACCTCTTCCTTTCCTTCCGCGCGTTATTGGCCTTGTATGCGGGCGAAATGCGAAGGCAAAAGATGACGTCATTGTGAATGCAAGTGCACGCTGGCCCGCTGCGCGTTTCGAGGTCCGCGAGGTCGCGGTCCAGGGCCAGTACGCGGTGCGTGAGGTCAGCGATGCCATTGCCGAGCTCGATCAAATCCCTGAAGTTGACGTGATTGTTGTTGCCCGAGGCGGCGGTTCCGTTGAGGATCTTCTTCCCTTCTCTGACGAGGCCTTGGTACGTGCCGCTGCAGCCGCCTCCACTCCCCTGGTGTCGGCAATCGGGCATGAAGGCGATGCGCCACTTTTGGATTACGTGGCCGACTTCCGCGCATCGACTCCGACGGATGCGGCCAGACGCATTGTTCCTGACCTTGCCCAAGAGCTTGAGGGTCTGGCTGGCGCTTCTCAAGCAATGCGCAATGCGATCGAGCGCAGACTGACACAAGAACGTCATCATTTAGATCTTGTTGTTTCGCGTCCCATCTTCCTCACGCCGGCAGCAACATTGGAGCCCCATCGCGTCCTCATCGATTCAGCGGTAACAAATTTGCGTTCCCGGATAGAGCGACGCCTAAGCGAGGAGCGCCAAGGAATCGTTCAGGCCTCGGCAACCCTGCGCGCGCTCTCACCGCAGGCAACTTTGGAACGCGGGTATTCCATGCTCAAGCTTCCCTCTGGCGAATTGGTTCGCGACGCCTCGCAAGTCCCGAAGGGCACTTTGGTCGAAGGCATCCTTGCCTCAGGCCGCTTGGTCGCCCAAGTCGTTGGCTCCACCCAAGCGACAAGTAACGCAGCGCACGCAAACGAATAAACCGTCCGACCTTCTCACCAAAACAGCCACCCAACTTGGAGGATCACATGGCAGAAAATACACTCCCGGCACCGGAATCCCTGTCGTATGAAGCAGCGCGCGATGAATTGATCGCCATCGTGAAGACGCTGGAAAGCGGACAGGCGCCCCTAGAAGACACTCTTGCCATGTGGGAACGCGGCGAGGCACTTGCCACCCGCTGCCGCTCGATTTTGGACGCAGCAACCCAACGGATGGAACAGGGAACAGAAAATTAATTCTCCATCGCCCAGGACCCCAGAGATTGGTTAGACTGAGAACGTCAATTGTTCGAGGAAACCAGCCGACGTGGTCTGGAAACAGGAGGAAACATGGACCTCGCAACCGACCCCCACATCCTCTCCATCGGAGAAGCCCTGATGGATATCGTGGTCCCCGCAGACAGCCCTATCGCGGCCGTTGAGATCCCCGGGGGCTCACCGGCGAACGTCGCAATGACGCTCGGACGCCTGGGCCGTAACGTTGGCCTGCAAACGTGGCTGGCACACGATGAACGCGGCGATATCCTCGAAGAACACTTCACGGCCTCGCACGTTGTCATCACCGAAGAGTCCTTCGGAGCTGATCACACGCCGACTGCACTCGCAAAACTCAACGAAAAGGGCGCGGCAACCTACACCTTTGATCTCGATTGGTGTCCAAATAGCCCCATCGCCGTATCCACGCAGGCCCGAATCGTTCACTCCGGTTCCATTGCTGCAGTGATCGAGCCCGGCGCACACGCCGTTTTGGATGCCATGGTCACTGCGCGACAGCACGCCATCATCACCTATGATCCCAATGCACGCCCCGCGCTCATGGGAACGCCTGAAGAAGCATTGGCAACCGTCAACAAGTTCATCGGCATTTCCGATGTTGTCAAGGTTTCCGACGAAGATATCGCTTGGCTCACCAACGGACGTGAGATCGACGAAGTGGTGCGCGATTGGCTCACTGCAGGTCCCTCACTGATCGTTGTGACAAAGGGCAAGGAGGGTGCAGCGGCATTCACCTCGAGTGGTGTTCGCCGTTCTATCCCAGCCGGAGATGTCAAGGTCGAAGACACCGTCGGTGCAGGCGATTCCTTCATGGGAGGCCTGATCGACGCACTGTGGTCGCTCGGTCTGGTGGGCGCCATGTCGCGGCCCGCTCTGCGTGATTTGGATGCCGCAAAGGTCGACTTTATCTTGGAGCGCGCAGCAACGATTGGCGATATTACTGTCTCTCGTGCGGGCGCGAACCCACCGTGGCTTTCTGAACTCGCTGAGTTCCTAGCCTGAGACGATTCAATCCTAAGACGTTGAAAGACGCAGGGGGCGCGGATCCGAAGATCCGCGCCCCTCGCTGTATCAAGCTGAAGCCTTCACACAGGGAATTACTTCCCCATCCGCCGCTCTCTTTGGGCGTAGGCACGAAGTGCACGAAGGAAATCAATCTTCCTGAAATCTGGCCAATAGGTTTCGCAGAAATAAAACTCAGAGTGCGCAGACTGCCAAATCATGAAGCCTGACAGTCGCTGTTCGCCAGAGGTTCGAATGACAAGGTCCGGATCGGGTTGGTCACCGGTATACAGGTGTTCAGCAATATCCGAGTCCTTCAAACGCGAAGCAAGTTCTTCAAGACTCTCACCCCGCTGCCCGGCGTCACGGATCACCTCACGCACGGCCTCGACAATCTCATGACGACCGCCATAGCCAACCGCAATGTTGACGCTCAGGGAGCTCTTTGTGGGGCTTTCCTGAGCGGCCTGGCGAAGGGAATCGGCGATATCTTCAGGAAGCAGTCGAAGGTCACCAACAATTCGCAGGTGCCACTTACCGGTCTGGCTCAATGCCGAGACGGCTTGAGAAATAATCGCGAGCAGTTCAGAGAGCTCATCACTTTGACGAGATAGATTATCTGTCGAGAGCATCCACAAGGTGACGATCTCAACGCCAACTTCTTCGGCCCAACCTAAGAATTCAGTGATCTTTCCTGCACCAACACGGTGCCCCTGGGACGCGGTGAAGCCAATCGATTTGGCCCAGCGACGATTCCCATCCAAAATCACGCCGACGTGACGAGGAATAGGACGCCCCGACAAAGACGCACGAAGGCGCTTTTCATAGACGTCATAAAGCACATTCCACTGTGACACTGCTAAACCCTTCCACGCGTGAGCGCGTCAACATGGGTTAAGAGTATCGCGAATATGACGCTCATCGCATATTTGTTCCTCATGCAAACATCCAGTTTGACTGTTCACAATCAGCGGAAGACTGCTGCCTTTCCCTTTAAATTGGCGTACCCTACGGTGTAGTAAGTTACGCATGCGTAGGTTGATCTTTCGTGGAGGCACTCATGAAAATCGCTTCCCTCAAACCCACCCAGTGGTTTCCCGGACAGAAGATATCGGTTAAGCCCCACCTGCGGGGTTGGATTCACCTTGTCGCCGCACCGCTGTCTTTGGCGGCCTCGATTGTCCTCACCTGCCTTGCGCCCACCGGCGCAACCAAAGGCGGGTCTGCAATCTACCTTGCGGCCTCGCTGATCCTTTTTGGAATCTCTGCGCTCTACCACCGCTTTTATTGGTCCCCGCGCTGGGAAGTCGTGTGGAACCGCCTTGACCACTCAAACATCTTCCTTCTGATCGCAGGTACATATACTCCCCTCTCCATTGCGATCCTCCCCCACGACCAAGCAGTGACAATCTTGTCCATCGTCTGGGGCGGGGCACTCCTGGGGATTTTGCTCAATCTCTTTTGGCCGACCGCACCACGTTGGCTGGCAACACTGATCTACGTTGCTCTGGGATGGGTCGCGGTTTGGTATCTACCGCAGTTTTGGGCCTTGGGTGGCGCTGTGATCGTGTGGCTGCTTCTTGCAGGCGGAATTCTGTACACAATCGGCGCAGTGGTCTATGCGACGAAGAAACCAGACCTTTCACCACGTTGGTTTGGCTTCCACGAGATCTTCCACCTGTGCACCGTGCTCGCGTGGGCATGCCACTGCGTAGCCGTGTATCTCGCTGTCTTGTAATTCTTTTTCCACAGATAGCGCAAATGCGCCCGCACCGCCCTTAAGGCTGGTAGGCTGTCAAATCTGTAGAGTCAAAGAACACGTCGATACTCATCGACACATGTCGGAGGCAAAGTAATGGCTGATACCCAGTGGCTGACCCAAGCCCAGTATGACAAGCTCCAGGCGGAGCTGACGGAGCGCGTCGAGGTACGCCGCCCCGAAATTGCGCGTCTCATTGACGCCGCGCGCCAAGAAGGCGATCTGCGCGAGAACGGCGGTTACCACGCTGCGCGCAACGAACAGTCCTTGAACGAAACTCGCATTCAGAGCTTGGAAGAGATGCTGCGTAATGCGCAGGTCGGCGAAACTCCCGCCGATGACGGCGTTGTTGAACCCGGAATGGTTGTCACCGCCATGGTTGCCGGCCGTGAGCAGAAGTTCCTTCTGGGCTCACGTGACGCCGGCGGCGACCTGGGTGTGCAGGTCTTCTCCGCGCAGGCTCCGCTGGGCGCTGCAGTCATCGGACACCGCAAGGGTGACACCCTGACCTACGAGGCCCCCAACGGCCGCGAGATCACCGTTGAAATCTTGGACGCGAAGCCTTTCGTCGGCTGAGTAAACCCAAACGCACTGTGGGGGCTCCAGAGTTCAACTCTGGAGCCCCCACAGTTTTACGCATTCAGTTTCAGAATAACGCGCTCCCGCAAGGTTTTATCGCGCTATTCGTTCTCTTCTTCATGCGTCTGAGAGCTCTCTGCGATTTCTTCGGCGACACGCGTCCCTACAGTATCGCCCGGCTCTGCACTTCCGGCAGTAACCAAACGTTCGCTTAGCTCTTCATCCACGGCATAGGTGTGTGCATCAACTGCATCCCCTGCAAGGAGCGGAAGATCTTCCCCATAGGAATGAGCGATCATCGCATCAAGGGTTCCGGGAGCACCTCCGGGACGATCAATCTTCGTCGCCAATGATGGCTCAGGATCATGGCCATGCAGGTACAGGACCACGGAATTAATGAAGGCGATAACAGGAATGCAGAAGATTGCACCGGTGATTCCGGCAACCATCGATCCCGCTGTCACACCGAGCAAAACAACCAAGGGGTGCAAGGACACTGCGTTGGACATGAGAAGAGGCTGCAGCAGATTCCCTTCGACTTGCTGGACGACCAAAATAATCACCAGCATGATCAAACCAACGGTAAATCCTTGATCAACCACCGCGACAAGGACAGCGATAATTCCTGAGAACAGCGAACCAAGAATCGGGATAAAAGACCCGAAGAAAACCAAAACGACAATCGGGATGACCAAGGGGACACCGAGGAAGTAGGCACCGATGCCGATACTCAAAGCATCAATCGCGGCAACCTGCATCTGTCCAACCACGTAGCCACCCATCGAGGCCCAACCGCGGATTGCGGCCTCGTGAACGGGTTCGCGCGCCCCCTTGGGAAGCAGACGAACGCACCAGACCCAGATCTCACGCCCGTCCTTGAGGAAGAAGAACAGACAGAAGAGCGCAATCACCGAGCCGGTGGCCAATGAAATTGCAGAAGAGGTGGCGTTAAAGGCACCAAAGACCAAAGTCTGGGCATGGGATTGAACCCAGGTAACAACCTCAGATTGGAGATTTTGAAGGTGGGAATCGATAGTTGAGGTATCAAGCCCCATAGGGTTGGTTCGCAGCCAAGTTAAAAGCGCGGATACGCCTTCATTCGCGCGCGTCAACAGCGATGGAACCTGGTTCAAAATCTGAGCGCCAGCCGTCGACAGTGCCGCCCCAACAACGAGCAATGTCGCAAGTAGGCCGCTGAGAGCGGCCAGAGCCTGCGGGAAATGCAGCTTTCGGTGTAGCCATGACACCAAAGGACTCAAGAAGACTGCCAAGAGCATGGCAACGGCGACGGGGACAACAATTCCATAGACAAAGGTCATCCCAAATACCAGCAGCCCAACAGCAGCAGCAACGATAATCGCCCGCCATGCAACCGCGGCACCCACGCGCAAAGACCAAGGAACAGCCTCGGCAGCATCACGAGGCGAAGTGTCACTGGTAGAAGAAACCGGGGCCTTCTCAGTGGCCGAGGACTGAACTGCGCGCCGCTGATCGCTTACGCGGCGTCGCAGCCCATCCAAGGATTTAAATAGCGACGAGGCAAGGCCTGAGCTTCCCGCATTTTCCTCAGCAGATCCTCGATCCGGGTGTTGGGAAGAACTGTGAGTACGCGGTGTTTCGTTCTCGCTCATACCTTGCCTTGTCTATCGTTCACAATCAGGAGACACCGAGGATGTCGGTGACAAAGACTAGCGTATCGCCGCCACGGATTCCCGCCTGGGGAACACCACGGGAACCGTAGCCATAATCAGAAGGAATCGACAGCAGGACGCGAGATCCGACGCGCTGCCCGATCAAACCTTCATCCCAGCCGCGGATGACCATGCCGACGCCGATCTGGAAGCTCAGGGGTGCGCCGCGATCATAGGAATTATCGAAAACATTGCCATCCCATACCTGCCCCAGGTAATGGCAGTGGATCGTGTCGCCGGGTTCAACAACCTGGCCATCGCCCTCGTGAAGAACCTCAACCAGCAGTTCGTCGCTGGGGGTCGAATCGGTAAATTCCAGAGTGGGCTTGCGGCCGAATTCGCCGCTGACGTTCACGTTTTCCATGGTTCCTCCTTGGGGAATCACAGTGGGGAAAAATGGTGACGCTCTAGTTAAACATTCCCACAACCCAGGCGCGCGAGATAGGACACGCGTTCCCTAAATTGCACAAATGTCCCCAGCGGTCAACCCACCTTCGCTGGAGAGACAGGAATATTCATACTTGAACAACTCTTCGGTGAACGGCGGAAATAGGCTGCGCATAGGAAAGGAGCCACCTCTATTTGGAAGCGGCCCCTTTCAAACGTCGAACGTTAAACGTCAAACAAGCTTATCGACGATTCAGAATTGCCAGGATGCGCAGAATCTCCATGTACATCCAGACAACCGTGACCATGATGCCGAAGGCGCAGTACCATGCGAACTTTGCGGGAGCGCCTCGTTCAACGCCCTGCTTCACGGTATCGAAATCACTAATGAGGCTCATCGCCGCAAGGAAAACAGCAACCACCGAGACAACAATTCCCAGCGGAATACCCATGATGTACATCGAATCAATGGGCGCCATCAAGCCAAAGGCAACCAGCACTGCATTCGCAAGGCGTGTGATCAGTAGGCCAAAGATTCCAATGAGCGTGAACTTCATGAGCTTGGGCGAGTTGCGGACCTTGCCCGAGGCGAAGAGCACCAGCGTCAGGCCGGTAACCACAACGGTTGCGATAAATGCCTGCGCGACAATACCCGGGTATTCCATTTCCATGACGGCCGAAACAGCACCCAGCGTGAGTCCTTCAGCAAAGGCGTACGCAATGATCAGTGCGGGACGGATCGTCTTGGAGAAGCTATTGACCATAGCAAGAATGAAGGCAAGCACGCCGCCAACAAGAGCAAGACCGAGTCCCAGAAGAGGGGTTGTCAGCGTCAGAATCCATGCCGGGGCCGCGCCCAAAAGCAGGACCAGGAAGGTAATGCCCGTCTTGATCAGCGCATCATCGTAAGTCATACGACCGCGGTCAACAGCATCTGCAGAGGGCGCCTGGTATGCGGCTTGCATATCGGCGTAGGCCGAAGGATCAACCGCGGGGGCTCCACTTGATGCACCGTAGGGGTTCTGCGCAGGAGTTTGCGCCGAGGCCTGTTGCTGCGCATAGGGGTAGCGCTGCGGGTCCAGCACGGTGGTTCCAGAAGGCTGAGCATTCGTTGGCTGATAGCCGGGCATTGCGGGGTGGCCAGCGGGAGTTGAATCAGCGCGCGACCAATCGCGCTCCATCTTTGAGAACACGGGGTTTGACATGTCAGTTTCCTTTCCCTCGGTTCCTGTTCTAATGAGTACCCCCAGTCGGACTCGAACCGACAACACACCGATTTTAAGTCGGTTGCCTCTGCCAATTGGGCTATGGGGGCACAGCCCACTATCGATGATTGAGCATCGAAAGTGCGATACCGTCAAGGATATCGTGTTCTGAGACCAATGCGCCCGCGATTTCGTGTCCGCTACTCTCACAGCGAAGAGTCACTCGATCCATAACACGCTTCCAGATGAGTGCTCCACCTGCAATAACGTCAGCGCGCCCCTCAGGCATAAAGCCCAGAGCTGCCTTCACAGCAAGAGGTTGTTCAAGCATAAAACGCACAGAAGAGTCAGTGGCCTCGTGGCTCAAGAAAGCGCCATCGATCTTCTCAGGCTGGTAGGAACTCAAACCCAAGGCGTGAGCAGCAATCGTCGTGATGGTGCCAGCGACACCAACAACGGCGCGGACAGAGGAAAAATCAACGACCTCCTCGGCCTCGTCAAGGCGGGCGTCGATCCACTCACTTGCCTGCGCCTGCACCCCATCGGGAATCGGCTGGTCGCTAGCGCAAGAAGCAAAGAACTTCTCCGTCACGCGGACTGAACCCATATCTGCGGAATAGGCCTCGGCAACTCCCTTTCCCAGAGTTCCCACGACCATTTCGGTCGACCCTCCCCCGATATCAACGACAAGCACCTTGCCGCGTTCTTGGCCAACCACGCCGCTGGCTGCACCAGCAAAGGAGAGCGCGGCTTCCTCGGTTCCGGGAACGACCTCGGGATAAACGCCCAGGATCTCCTTTACAGGTTCAATGAATTCATCGCGGTTTTCTGCATCACGCATTGCAGAGGTTGCGACAAAACGAATCTCTTCGGCTTCCAGATTGTCAATCATGCGCTTGTACTCACGCACTGCGGCCAGTGTCCGCTCGATCGCCTCGGGAGCCAGTCGTCCCGTACGATCAACGCCCTGACCAAGGCGAACAATGCGCATCTGGCGCGTCAGATCGTTGAGCGCAATGGCGCCACCCTTGAGCACACCATCGGCCACTAGAAGTCGAATTGAGTTTGTTCCACAGTCAATTGCCGCTACCCGCGTCATGATCTCATTCTTTCTTAGTCGTATTGTCAGTCAGCAGGTGCATGCGGCCGGATCCCACAGGCCGCGCTCACGCATCATATCCAGCGCGCGATCCCCGATCGGATTCACGCCGCGACCAGCAGCCAAGGCGTGTCCAACCAGTGCGTGCAGGCACTTGACGCGAGTCGGCATGCCGCCAGCAGAGACCCCATGAATTTCAGGCACGTCAAGCTTCAACTGTGCGCCCAGTTCCTCGCGCGCTGCGATGTAGGCCTGATGGGCATGCTGATAGGCCGCACGCAGTTCCTCGTCTTCTGCAAGGTCCTGGTTAAATTCCTCCATCACCTTGGTTGCTTCAAAGGTCGAGCACGCACGAACAGCGCCGGGGCTGGTCAGGTAGAAAGTCGTGGGGAAAGGCGTTCCGTCTTCAAGGCGAGGCGCGGTTGCCACAACCGTGGGTTTTCCACACGCGCATCGGGCTGCAATCCCAACAACGCCGCGCGGAACGCGTCCCAATTGTTCTTCAAGGACCTGAAGATCGGCGTCGCTCGCCGGCGTAATGGCGCTCATCATTCCTCACCTTTCGAATAAACCCGGTTTATTTTACTCGATCGCGGGCATATGACGGGAGTAAGCCCAATGAAAAAGCGACGAAATAGGCTGCTACCTGCACAGTTCATACGGGATGAATATGCCCACTATGCGAGGCGCACTTTCACGGTCGGCACCGAAGAGGAACTAGTTTCCCGACCCCTGCGTGCTTGGAGTTTGCGAGGCGCCACTGCCCTGCTCCGTACCTGCCGTTTCGCTGGGCTGCGGGGTCTGGCTGGGAGAGGTCGAAGAATTGCCTCCCGCAGTCTGAGCAGTTTGAATATTCCCCGTTGGATGATCTGCCTCTTCAACGGTGAGCGAAAGAACCTGGATCCACGGGCGAGCCGGTCCAGCTTCACGCGCAGCAGCAACCTGAGCCTGATCCTGATAGTCCTTACCCGGATCAAGAACCGAATACTGAGTTTCTCCAGGTTTCACGTAGCCCAAACGCTCTCGCGCCTGAGAAGCAATATATTGCGGATTCGACCAAAGTTGAAGCTGCTGACGCTTGGCTTCATTATCGGCCTGAGTCTGTTGAACTTTGTTTTTGATCGCAGACAATTCGCGCTCTTGACTCCACAGCTGCATGAACGAAGGAACCAGAAGAAGGGCAAGGAGGGCACCCAAAAGGAGAAGTCCCATAATCCTCAGAGAGATCTCGATTCCACCAAAGGACAGGGAGGCAGGGCGCTGCGCTGTTGCCGCAGCAGAAGAACGCATCCGGGCCGCTCGCTCTTCCTTCCTTCCACCTTGTGGACGAGAAGAAGCCGCTGAAGTTGAGCTTTGGGAGCTGGCGGCGGAAGAACGCAGAGGATTTCGACTTCCTTGCCGAGGCCGCCGTTGCGCATCGGGCTCAGAGACACTGCGCCGCCTGCGGGCGCCTGGAACGACCGGTCGTCCCTTTTTCGGTTTCTGAGCCATGTCCCTATGGTGCCTTACATCGGGCACTCGGGTCGACTCTAAAACTCGCGTGGTAGCAAATGAGGGACGGATCGCAAAATGAAGGGTGGGTGACGATTTCTCGTCACCCACCCTTATTCACGCTTCTAGGAGCGTGTCAGTGCGTTCTTCTCAGAAGGAAGCGCGGGGGAAGGAGGAACGACCCGCGTACACTGCTGCATCGTCGAGATCCTCTTCAATGCGCAGGAGCTGGTTGTACTTCGCAACGCGCTCGGAACGA
>CALHID010000165.1 GCA_938030835.1 uncultured Actinomyces sp.
GCTGCTTACATTTTGAACCTGATCCCAGGAATACCACTGTCCGGCAGCGAGGGTCCCCGAAGGATCTTCACTGACGTAGACCTGGGGGCCTCCATGTGCGCTAGAGAGGATCGCGTTCATCGAGTAGGCCAGCAATTGCCCTGCGACGATCATGAACTGGTCAAGAGCGATCAAAGACCCGCGCACGCGCGTGGGCGCGGATTCAGCTAGGTACACGGGCACTGTCGCAGAGGCACCGCCAACCGCAATACCCAAGATGAAGCGGAAAAGATAGAGGACTGCGATATTCGGTGCGAAGGTGCAGCCCAAGGTTCCCAGAACAAAAATCCCTGCAAGGAGCAAGATGTTGTGGCGTCTTCCGTAGCGGTCTGAGAGGCGCCCGCCAGCGATTGCTCCGATTGCCGCACCCAGGGCGAGGCATGCCCCGACCAGACCTTCTTGGAATTCATTAATTCCGAGGCCGCCGGCAATGCGTGGCATGTACATGTAGGGCAGGGCTCCAGCAATAACGCCCGTGTCATAGCCGAAAAGAAGGGAACCAAAGGTTGCGACCCCCGCAAGGAAGGCGATCGAACGCTTGGGGCCGGACGGCGGAGTCTCATCGATGAGTTTCTCCAAATCCTTTTGGCTTGGCCGTGTAGCGGGCGAAGTAGAAGTCATGGGGTCTATTGTGCAACTTGGATCGCGTGTATATGCAAGTTTTCAGCAAAATGTGCAAACGTTCATTGACAATGAACGGGTCACCACATCGATGGAAGGTAAATCTTCGATAAAACGCGATGGAGAAGAAAGCTACCGGACTAGAGACGGCGCGAGGCCGGGGAAGCGCGTACGCTCACCCCGGCCTCGAGAATAGGGATCGTGATCACCTAGAGGACCATCGCAGCAACCCATCCGCCAATCAAGAGCGGAACGTTGTAGTGCAAGAAGGTCGGGATCACCGTGTCCCGCATGTGGTCGTGCTGGCCATCGACGTTGAGTCCCGCTGTCGGGCCGAGCGTCGAATCCGAGGCCGGTGAACCGGCGTCACCCAGCGCTCCAGCGGTGCCGATGATCGCCACCGTCGCCATGGGCGAGAAGCCCAAAGTCAGACACAGTGGGACGTAGATCGCCGAGATGATCGGCAGAGTTGAGAAGGACGAGCCGATGCCCATCGTGATCACGAGGCCGACGAGGAGCATGATGATTGCCGCAAGGACTTTTGAACCGTTGAAGAGTGCTGCGGTTCCATCAACCAAAGGCTTAATCTGTCCGGATTCGTTGAGGACTGAGGCGTATCCCTGTGCGGTGATCATGATCAAGCCGATGAGGCTCATCATCTTCATACCGCCACTGAAGACATCGTCGGCCTGCTGCCAGGGAACGACTCGCATGAAGAGCATCATGCACAGGCCCACCAAGGAACCAACGAGCAGCGGATCGGCTTCGGAATCTATTCGCGTGAGCACGGTCTGAATAACGAAGCACACGACAAGGGCAGCCACCGCAGCCCAGATCTTCTTCATATCAATCGGCTTGTCCTCGGATGAAGTGAAGGAGGAGTCGCGTTGCTCGTAGGTGCGCGGCTTGCGGTAGGAGAAGAGAAGCGCGATCGCACAACCGATTGCCATTGAAGCCGCGGGAATTGCCATTGCTGCCATGGGGTTGACAGAAGACACGTCCATGCCGGCGTCGTTGATGTTCTTGTAGAGAATGTCGTGCAAGAAGATACGCCCGAAGCCGATGGGGAAGAACATGTAGGCGGTGACGATACCGAAGGTAATCGCACAGGCAATCAAGCGGCGGTCCATCTTGAGCTCGTTCATCACGCCAATGAGCGGCGGAATAAGGAGCGGAATGAAGGCGATGTGAATGGGGATCAGGTTTTGGCTCATGACACCCATGACGAGGACGCCTCCGACGATTCCCCATTTGGCGCCGCGAGCAACTCGTGCAGAGCTCGCCGCATCCGCGTTGCGCATGCGGTTCACAATTGTGCGTGCGAGCAGGGCAGGTAGGCCTGAGTGAGCGACCGCCATAGCAAAAGCGCCGAGAAGGGCATAGGAGAGGGCGATTTTCGCGCCTCCGGCGAGACCGGTTTGGAAAGCGACCATCGTGCCAGAGATTCCCATTCCGGCGACAAGGCCGGCGACAACAGAGGCCACAAAGAGAGAGATCACGACGTGCACTCGGGCGAGGCTGAGCGCCAGCATGACGATGACCGAGAGGACGACTGCATTCAACAAAAGCATGACTATTCCAAGAAAATGTGTGTGAAAAACTGATGTGGATAAGGAGCAAAAGCTTCAGTCGGGTGCGAAGTTAAAATTCGGATGCGCGAGCTTAAGTGAAGGCTGCGAGAAATCTTCGCGGGCGTGGGAGATTATCCTGACGGCGTCTCGTGACGACGTCAGCCAAGATGATGGTCGCGCTCAACAGCAGCGTCGACCGCTGCGACGATCGCGGAGGAAAGACCTGCCTCTTGGGCGGCGAGGAGACCAGCAATAGTGGTGCCGCCCGGAGAAGAAACCCGATCAATAAGGTTTGCGGGTACTTGCCCGCTGCCGAGGCCGTCAAGCAACAATTGCGCGCTTCCTGCAAAGGCCTGGGCGACGATGCGCGTCGAATCAGCCTTGGTGAGGCCGTGGTTAACACCGGCCTCGGCCATCGCATCGATCATGCGGAAGATCCACGCAGGGGAGGAGGAAGCGATCGCTGTAAAAACAGGGAAGTACTTCTCATCCAGCACGATCGTTTGGCCAACCGAATCCAGAAGTTTACGCGCCGCAGCAAGCTGTTCGTCCGTTGTCCCTACCGGGCAGAGGGCACTCATTGACTGGCCGATCTGCGCATTGACATTGGGCATGACGCGGACCAGGGGAATAGCTGCCCCGAAATCCGAAATGATCTGATCTGTCGTACGGCCCGCAGCGATAGAAACGACGCAGAGTCCCTTGGCAAAAAGAACAGTCTCGCGAATCTCGCGGATGACTTCAGACTGGACATTCGGTTTCACTGCAAGGACCAAAAGATCACTCTGCTGAGCGACCTGTCGGTTTGATGCGAGTGCAATGCCTCCCAGCTCATCAGCCAAGTCCTCTGCGGCTTGGTGGTGTCGATCAGCGAACATCAGATCCGAGCCGCTGAAGCCAGCGGCCACGGCACCGCGTGCAATAGCCGAGGCCATTGCACCTGTTCCGATGAAGCCGATACGCATGACAGTCCTTGAGTGAGGAGGTGTAGATCTTGGCGTCATTTTAAACACACTTTACGTGTTGAGGGCAACAAGGTCTCATTCTTTGTATCGCAAAAATCCACAGAAAATGTGAATCAAGGATTCATCCACAGAAGCGCTCATAGCCCCTGAACTGGAGGTGGGAGACGGACACACTGAAGGCATGGATTCACACTTTCAGTCTCATCTGAGCCGCAGAAGGCAGTTGGAACGCTTGGTATTTGCCTCTCAGTCTGTCCAGGCCGATCAGGATGCAGAAAGGAACGCCGAAGGAGACGATCCTCAGGGCGATGAAGATAACCAGGGGCGAGGCCTACGCTGGAGCTGGCGATGGCGTACCGCTCGAGTATTTATTGCGATCTGCCTGCTTCTCGCCCTAATAGCAGGTGCTGTCAATAACTGGAATAGTCGCTTAGAAGAAGACGATCTTTCGGCTTCTGATGCCGAATCTCCGAGTGCACATGCCAATAGCACCGGATCTATCTCTTCCTCGAGCCCAGGAATTCAGCAGTCCGGCGAGGAGGGAAGCGCAAGTAGCGGCCAAGTGATGGTTCATATGACAGGAGAAGTGCGCGTTCCTGGCGTTGTCCGTGTCAAACATGGTTCTCGAGTTTCGGAGGCTGTCGACCAAGCTGGAGGCTTTACCGAAGACGCAGACCGTGACAGCGTTAACCTTGCTAGGTTGGTTGTTGATGGTGAACAGATCAGGGTTCCTTCTCTGAACTCTGCAAAGGCACAGGATGAAGCTCCATCCGGTCAAGCTTCCGCCTGCATTGACGTCACTCAAGCGGATGTTCAAACACTACAAGGACTCGATGGAGTTGGACCGGCGCTGGCCGCGCGTATCGTCACCTATAGGAAGTCTCATCCGATCACACGTGTGGACGACTTAGTTGCAGTTCCAGGAATTGGAGCTTCGATACTGGAGAAAATTCGAATTGGTGCCTGCTCGTGAGGGCCTCATCAATTGACATCCGCTTAGTGCCCTTAGCGATTTCATCTTGGTTATGTACCTGGGGTGCACTGAACAGAGATCCACTTCTTCTATGCGCCGGAATATGCATTGCTTTCCTCTTCCCTATGCTCCTACTCCCACGAGGATTTCAGGGGTTAGGAAAAGAACGGGTCAGAGGATGCGCTCCTCTTCTCATTGTCACGATATGCCTGTGCTGCACGTGCATTGTGAGCTCTTCAAGTCGCGCAACAAGCTGGGAAAACGAAGCGAATCAGTTGTGCGCACACGGAAAAGACCTACGCGATGCTTCCTTTGCTCTGCTTGGTGAAGTACGTGAAGGAAGGAATACAACAAACAAGAGAAATCAACCGAGCTACTACGTTCGTGCCCGTTTTCTTGGAGGCAAAGAAAACTTGAGCTTTCTCCTTGTATCCACGCGCGAATCTCTGAGGACACTTCGACGCGGAGATCGGGTTCTTACTAGTGGGACCTGCGATCTTAATTGGGCTCGCGCTATTCCAAATGTGGGCGCACTTCGAATCAATACGTGGGAGCGCATTCCTCCAAACGATCGCTGGACGCGTATTTCTCAAGGTGTCAGGAGGAACCTCGAGAAGATCGTTGTGACATTGCCAGAGCACGCACGTGCGCTGATACCAGGAATGTCACTGGGAGATGACCATCAAGCCAGCTCCCAAATGCGTGATGATATGAAGACTGTGTCATTTGCGCACCTCACAGCAGTGTCAGGCACTCATATGGCGATTTTGATGATGACAGTTGGTCTGCTTACAACAAAGAAACGTCGCATAGCGATCATTACTCAAGTTTCGGTTCTATTGATTTTCGTTGGGCTTGTTGGCCCCGCCTCGTCGGTACTGCGTTCTTTTGCGGTGAGCGCTATTGGGTTTGTCGGAATGTGGAGTAATAGAGAAGGAGGAATTTACTCATCCTTGAGCACGGTCATT
>CALHID010000166.1 GCA_938030835.1 uncultured Actinomyces sp.
TGGATCGCATGTACCGCGATCAGCGCCGCGCAATCGAGGCGCGCACGCAGACGTCGTGGGGCTCGCGCATGCTGGAGCGCAGGAAGACCCGCTAGCGCCGGTACCACGACGCCAGCAGACCACGCAGCGTGACGTAGCTCGATCTGGCGGCACACAAAACCGCATGCAATTCCCGCCACAGTAGCATCAGTTCATATCTGTTCGATGCGATTTGCAAGGGAATTGCATGCGGAATTGTATGGGTTCAAGCAGCCATACCGAGCTGGCCTGTCACGAAAATGTTCTGATGAGACTCAAGTAATCAATTGCGGATAAATTGGGCCTATTTGTCGCGACTCAGAGCCTTTAGGATGAGCGTCTCAGTGCGCGATGAGTAAAGGTATCGCCTCAGCGCTCGACTTGCCTTTTTAATCCTATAAAGCATCTCCAAACCCGAGTAGATTTCACAGGACAGCCAATCCTCTAGCTCATCACGCACTTCACTAATCCTATCCACGCCCAGCTCCCGCTTCTGCTCCCGCGAGATACGATCACCAACCAGCAACTTTACAGCGTCCTTACAGAGAAAAGCTTCTTGAACACCTTCGACAGACTTGAGCTTATACAAATCATTAAAATAGAACTCCCAAATATCATCACTAACAGCCGAAAAAATTCATGTATAACGTTTCAGCTTATCACCTAATAATTCATCGACAATCTCAGAACACTCCTGCGCATCATCCAATTCGACAAACATGTATCGATCTAGTTCATCCACCCCCCTCCATAAACGATGCACCTGAAGCTTCGAGAGACGCTCCGGAAAAATATGTTTCAGCTGAAAATCGACTAGAGATCGCTGCACTGTCACAACATACTGAAAATTCAGGCACAAACTATATAAGTTTCGATCAATCCATAGAAGCAGTCGCTCATATAAAAGAGCGACCTCATTAACATGCGCCGTTTTATTGCGCCCAATAGCTCTGCGAACATTCCTCTTTTGACTATAGAAGTAGAGGAATGCGGGAAGCGACATTAACGGCATCAATGCGATGATCGCAGGCATATGGGCCACAACAGCCTGGATAACATCCCCAGCACTAAGAAACCCACACAAAAAAGACAAAACTCCGTCATACACTCTATCAACACGTGAATCTATCGAACGCATCATTAACGATGCGCAGAGAACAGCAAAGCAAACAGGTGCAGAAAACATGACTTTTACAACCCAGCCGAACATGCTGCGAACAGACCACGAATTCAGACTACTCCAGACAGGATTAGCTCGATTCCGACCACTAGAGACCCATCCTTGACGAAGAATCCTCTGAACCCGAAGTAAAGCGTGATTCAATCGTATTGACGATATAGCGAGACTCGCATTTCTTTTACGGACTGCGTTCCGGCCCATCTCATCAATCCGACAGCGTAGTCTCACAAACAAACGAAAGATAAGTGATTCCCACACAGCTAAGACTACAAATAGCTGAATACAGCACATACTAGCTAATGCGATGAAACTCCCCTCTGAAGAAAGTAAGGTAAAGGGACGAACAAATGCGGCAAACGGCCCCCAGAAATAGAGGATCACCGAAAATACAAACGGCATAATGATTCTGCGCGCTGCTATCTCAAGCCACATAAATTACGTCACCAGTCACAATGTTGCCATCACCATTGATGGGTTCACTATATCAAGAACGTGTTAACACAGATACGCAC
>CALHID010000167.1 GCA_938030835.1 uncultured Actinomyces sp.
GAGTTACGGAAGATCAGGACACCTTCGCGGAAGATCATCAGAGTCGGGATCGATGAAATCTGAGCGGAAGCAGCAAGTTCCTGCTGTGCATCGGTGTCGACCTTGCCGAAAACGATGTCGGGGTGCTTCTCCGAGACGGACTCGAAGATGGGGCCGAACTGACGGCACGGGCCGCACCAGGTCGCCCAGAAATCAACCAGGACGATCTTGTCGGAATTAACGGTCTCGCTGAAGTTTTCAGTGGTGAGCTCGATGGTACTCATTGAAGGGCACTCCTTTAATTCGTGTTGGGGCGCGTGCCCCGCTTCATGTCCAGCTCAACGGTTCGTGCCGGCCACTTATTCCCTGATCCTATCGGAGTTAGCTGATTCACACGATGTCAGGCGCTGACGGGGCAGCGCATGTATGAATTATCGCGAGCGTCCCCTTCTGGCGTTGCTGTAGTCGAAACTTCCTGAACTGCGGTGGCAGATCCCGGGCGTTCACCTAAAGAAGGAACCTCAACATCAGCCCCTATGCCTCGCAAGATGAAGGCTTGGACAATGCGGATTGTTGCTTCGCGGGTCTGAGGGTTAGCCGGAAGACGATTCCCGGCAAGGCATGAATGAATAAGCGGAATCAATACGTGGGGGTTTTGCCGCGGAATTGCGCCTGTTTCCATGCAACGCGCAAGGATTTCCAGGAGCCGCGTCGAAATAATCGTCGCGTGGTCGTGCAGGTGCGCAGAGTTTTCACGTGAAACTTGAGTGCGCAGATTAAAGGTCGAGTTCAGGTGATAACGAGTGGTCATTTCCAAGTGCGCACGAATGTAGATGCGCAGTTGGGCAAGTGGATCATCGACCTGATCGAGCGCTTCTTGCAGTTTTTGGGAGAACTGCACCGTGACGCGGCGCATGAATTCCAGCAGCAGGACTTCCTTGTCGGGGAAGTGGTTGTAGACCGCGGTGCGTCCAACCTTTGCCCGCGAAGCGATCTGGGACATGGAGATTGAATCAAATGGCTGCTCAGCAAGAAGGCTTGCAAGTGCATCAAAAAGACGGTTGCGCGTGAGCTCGCGATGGTCGGCCAGCGAATCTCCAATAATCTTCGGCATAAGGCTATTCTGACAGAAATTCTGGATCTGTCTTGATCATTCGCCGATTCACATGGATTTCCCAGATGAGAACTGATTGATTGCCGCTTGGACGATCGGGAAATCAGCAGGGATCCACGGCAAATCCATCACTTCATTAAGAGGGGTCCAACGTAACTCCAGATGTGAGGCTCCCGGGGTCAAGCTTTGGGTGGGGTCTGCAAGGGTGCACCCCCACACCGCCATTACCCGACCGTTGAGGATCGGCCACCACTTCCCCTCGGGGGTGAGGACCGGTTCAGCGATCCTCAGTGCGCACCCCAGTTCTTCGTCGATTTCGCGGACGAGGCCGCGCAGGGGGTCTTCCCCTTCCTCAACCTTTCCGCCGGGGAGCTCGAAGAGGCCTCGTAAATCTTCCGGGTAGGAGCGCGAGGCGCACAAAAGCGCGCTTGGGTGGGGGAGGCGGTCGAAGATCGCAGCGGCAACGACGGGGCGAGGGTTGGGTGAAGTCACGCCTTTAAGTCTAGAGGTCATGCTTTGGACTGCAGCCGGGGGAGCCGCTATGATGAACGAGTTGTGCCGGTCATACCGATTGGTATCAGGCACCTCGCGGGCGTAGTTCAATGGTAGAACTTCA
>CALHID010000168.1 GCA_938030835.1 uncultured Actinomyces sp.
CAGATCGCATCACCATAGATCAGGCACCCTGGTAGGGAGCATCATCTTCGGGGAAACTCTGAGCCTTGGGACCTGCAGCGCCACCTCGAACCGGCGTCCATCCTCGTGCGGGACGAGAGGTAGAAGTCGCCGCTCGACGTGAGCGGTACACAACGTAAGGACGCGTCGGGTATGCCACCGGAGCCGAAACGACGTGAACCAGACGGGTGAAAGGCCACGCGGCAAAAAGGATAAGGGCAGCAATGATGTGCAGCTTGAACTGGAGCGGGACATCGGTCATCAAAGAGACATCAGGCTGGAGCGTGAAAATCGAACGGAACCACACTGCGATTGTCTCGCGGTAGTTGTATCCACCCGGCTTACCCAAGATCTGCGTCGTCAAAGTTGCTGCAGCTCCCAAGAGGATGGCGCAGGCCAAGAGAAGGTACATGAAGATGTCATTGCGGCTAGTTGCCAGACGCACCGACTTCTTGACAATACGTCGATACAAGAGGCCGAACAGACCAACCAGAGTCATCAGACCGGCAATACCACCACCGATGATGGCCACCATGTGGTAAGCATGCTCGCTTACGCCCATTGCCTCGGTCCAGGACTGCGGAATAACCAGGCCCATGACGTGGCCTGCAGCAACGCCCAAAATACCGAAGTGGAATAGGGGCGATGACAGACGCAGGATGCGGCCTTCATTGAGCTGAGATGAACGCGAGGTCCACCCGTACTGATCGGTGCGATAGCGCCAAATCAACCCGCCGATAAGGAGGGTGAAAGAAATGTAGGGAAGCACTCCCCAGAGGAAAAGGTTCATGACAATCCTTAGAGTTCGTTCTCACCCGCGGGCGAAACAAGGGAAGACGGTGTTTGGATAGTGGGCCACGGCAGTTCGCTTCGATCGGCCATACCGACCATCTCGGTCGGGGGACCCTGACGGACCAGGGTCTGCATGCGAGCGAAAGTAGCGTCATCCACCTCGGGTAAAGCCATTCGCAAGGCAGCAACCACATGCGCCCAAGGCGAAGACAGCGAAAGCAGTGCCGCGTGAAGGATCTCAACACCCTCGCGGTGCGAAGCCAGCATAGCCTCGACCAGCTCATGCTCTTCACCTTCGGTTCGCGCCGCCAACTCCAAAATATTGGGAAGGTAGTCGGGCAGCTGATCATTCTCAAGCTGCCAGCCAACGGCGGCGTAGAGGTCACGAACAATGGTCAAAGCAATACCGCGCTGGCGGGTGTCACCCGTAGCGTAGTAGGTCAGCTCCAAGCAGCAGCGACGCTTCTGGTCGAAGGTCTCAACGTAGGCCTCTTCGACCTCACGACGCGACTTGCCTCGTGCCCACTCAAGGAACTGCGAAAACTCCGCAGCGGCCTCGGCGCTGACGTGCCCCAAAGAGGAGTCAATCTGAGCGAGGATCTCATCCCATTCCTGCCCCGGGTAATCCAAAAGGGCAGCAGCGATCATGAAGGTTGCGGCGCGTGACTCCCGGCTCTGGTTCACAACTGGAACCGCGGGAGCCGGGTTACGCGTCGGAATGAAAGTCGCGGTCTTTTGACTCATTCGGGTCGCCGACCAATCGAGACGGGAACCTTACCGCCCTTGTGCGAACCACAGCCGGACTCTGCACCTTCACCCACCGGGCACAGGTACGGGGTCGGGGTACGCATATCCTCGGGGTGCGAAGTCGGGATCACGTAGCGATCCTCGTACTTTGCGATCGAGAGCAGACGGTACATCGCCAGAACTTCTTCTTCGGTCATGCCCACGGACTCGGGGATCGAGGGATCCACGGCCTGGCCCATATTGACGTCACGCATGTAGGAACGCATGGCGGCAAGGCGGCGGAGCGACAGCTCGACCGGGCGGGTATCTCCAGCGCTGAACAGTCCTGCCAAGTATTCCAGCGGAATACGCATGGTAGACAGTGCGGTCAGCAGGATCTTGTGGTTTTCACCATCGGCACCCGACTTGGTCACCGCATCTACAACCGGGGAGAGCGGCGGAATGTACCACACCATGGGGAGGGTACGGAATTCAGGGTGCAGAGGAAGAGCCAGCTTGTAGTCGATAATCAGCTTGTAGGCGGGGGAATTCTGCGCGGCCTCGATGAAGGAACGCGGAACGCCAGAGACCTGGGCTGCGGCAATGACCTCGGGATCATTGGGATCCAGGATCAGATCACGCTGAGCGTAGTAGAGCTCCTGCTCATCCTTCACGGACACCTTCGAACGGCATTAAAGTTGTTACGTTACTAACAAAGCGCGCTTTATTCTACCCATCACAGACATCCCCCCGCACGCCCAATACCAACAGTCGGTCGCATTACGCGGGGTCTGTCGGTACATTCAAACAGGTAA
>CALHID010000169.1 GCA_938030835.1 uncultured Actinomyces sp.
GCATAACCCAACCCGAAGGACACAAAACGATTACACCACTCCACAGGACTTGACCGCCAGTCATGCTCTAGGAACGTTACCGACTGACAGGCCTCTCACGGCAGTACCATCGATGTTTGTATGACCTGATCCATGCCGAGACCCCGACCCAGGGCGCGTCAATCACTTCCACTACCACGTGCCCGGGGCCTTGCGCGATCATCTCGCATCCAGGGCAGTCAGCAAGGCGAACATACGACTCTGTATCGAGCATGAGACCGTCCTCAAGCCGAGCGACCACGATCGCATGGAAGTGCTCAAAATCAACGATCAGATCACGCCGATCACAACGCTCAAGCGAAGCGAGGCAAAGCAGGACCAGGTAGGGTGAGACATCGCCCGAGCTCCTTTGACGATCGCGGGGAGAAGCCCGCCCATCGTCGAGAACCTCAACCCCTACCCGCATCTCCTGACCATGAAGCGTTCACCCACACTCAACTAGGAAGAGCCCCTTAACCTAATTCGGTGTGATGGAAGACGGACTGGCGAATCCTATCCGCTAGAGAACTAACCTTATCGGTGTTCTTGAAGAATGATCCAGCGTATCCACCGCCGTTGATATCCTCATGCTCGGCAAAACATGCGTGCGCAAGCGCTTCAATCAGAGTTTTATGGTCGTGAATCCAAGCTGGGATATCAAGACCCGAAGTCGACAAGTCATGATCCCACCGATACATTTCAAAGAGGAGCGTGCAACATAGATAGGTACCTTCATGAAGGACTTTATTCTCCTTACCTTCAGTCTCGCTGATAATTTGACCATAGCAATCATTGAAAGAACGCCAAAAGATAACAGCATTGACCATCAAAGTTGGATCCAGGTCATCCGGAAATAACCTTTTATAGCGTTCCCCATTAATCCTGGACCACATCTGACTAATTTTACTTTTGGTTCGTGTTGCATCTTCAACACCAGACAAGCAGGCAAGTGCGCGCGTAGCATCTTCAAGGCTGAACGACAAATCATATTCTTCCTGATTAAACTCACCCCCCATCTTGTAGATATAAAGACACTTTTCTTCCCTCAACGTCTGGTGCCAGTATTCCTGATTTGGATCTAAAGCAACAAACTCTCTTACGCCAATCGTATTCTGAGTATTGGTGAAACGTGTAACATTTTGGCCAAATGCGTCATCTTGTCCCTCGGTTGAAATTATTCGTACAGTGACATAGATATCGTCAAGCGGTATACCTTCTTTTAGAGCGCGCCCCAATGCCCCTGACGTTTGTGCGCCGTTCACAACGCTTACAGAGGACAATCTAAAAGATTCCGAGCTGGAAACGCTCGGGCGTGGTTTATTTGAACAGCTAATGCCGTTTGTGAGGATCGTAATGCCGTTGTTGTAGGCCCAGAACGAGGTGGGATCTTCACAAATAGTATCGAATATCAAATTATTTGTTTCAGTACCTTGAAGCACTTTTCGAATATTGCTATCAAATAGCGCATCACCGAACTTTGCATACAGTTCCGCAATCTGATTACCTGTGACGATTGCCATGATCTCCTTTCTATAATCACCAGGAGTGAGCCACTTTTCGACTTGAAGGTCAACTTCACCTCCTTCTAACGTTTGCGCAATTTTGCGCTGTGCATGGATTTCATTGAGTCGCATGTACTCAAACGAGATAATGTCACCCGATGCGTTGATCTCATCAACGAATCTCTTGCTAACATCCAACGCTTCCTCGGAAGGCATTTCAGCAGACAAATAAGTAAATACGGCAACTATATGATCACAGTCATCTAAGTAGCCATCGATTTCGTTCTGACGCTCCGACAATTTTTTGTTCATGTATTGATAATCGCCGTCGAGTAAGTGCCTAATGCCCCTCACGAATGTCTGAACCTCTGCCGGAGTTGGTATTTTGGCGTGACATTTTGACTGAATGATATATACTCTATTCGCAAATGCGGAGTAGCAGATAGCGTCTATTCCATCATCATTGGACCCGTCTGTCACGCATTTCGCAGCATCCTCTGGTGGAATATGTGCATACACTGTTACACACATCGCTGCCAGAGCGCGAGTTAGTTGATGCTGCTCAAGATTTTTCCCGACATGTTTGCACACATCGCTGATATCAATATGTGGCACAAAGTCACTTTTGAGTGTTTTGAGAACTTGCTTGGTTTGGACCGACATATTATTTCCCTTCAAGTTTCGATAGATCGAGTTTTGTGATTCTATGATTGAGACAGCGAACCATTATTGATCTTGTTATATCTTTTCGTCATGCCTCCGGGATCTCCAGCTTCGGCAGCGTCGCCAGGAGCTCCTGGGTTCGCATCGAGACCGTCACCAGGCGCTTGA
>CALHID010000170.1 GCA_938030835.1 uncultured Actinomyces sp.
CCCGCGTGCACAGCCGCTGCGTCGCGGAGCTGCAGGCCCTGTGCCTTGAGCTTTTCGGTGTCGATGTTCGGGGTCCTTGCCATGATGTCTCCGAATCTGTAAAAAATTCGCGTCCGTTAAGCGAACGCATGGACTCTTCTATTGTGCACTCTTTGACCATCAGATGCAGCTTCATCAAGCGAATACCGAGCAAAATAGCGTGCCGATTTCACCTGAATCTGGAACCATGGAGGTATGAAAGCAACAATTCACACCAATAAGGGCGATATCCGACTCGAGCTTTTCCCCGAGCAAGCCCCGAACACCGTCAAAAACTTCACCTCACTTGCACAGGGTGAACGCGAATGGATTGACCCCGCTAACGGCCAGCCCACCTCGCGCCCCCTTTTCAATGGCACGATCTTCCACCGCGTCATTGACGGCTTCATGATTCAGGGCGGTGACCCCCTTGGTACCGGAACCGGCGGTCCCGGATACCAGTTCAACGATGAGATCCACCCGGATCTGACCTTCTCCAAGCCCTACCTTCTGGCCATGGCCAACGCAGGCAAGCGCATGGGCAAGGGAACCAACGGCTCTCAGTTCTTCATCACCGTTGCACCCACCCCGTGGCTCAACGGACACCACACCATTTTCGGTGAAGTTATCGACGAAGACTCCAAGCGAGTTGTCGATGCGATCGCAACAACCCGTACCGGTCGTAACGATCGTCCCGTCGAAGATGTCGTTATCGAATCGATCGACATCACTGAGTAACCACAAACCGGAAGGTTTATATGTCTCAGCCTCTGTACGGTCAGCGTTCTGATCCCTACGCTGCACCCGAGTGCCCGCGCCACCCCGGAGTGCGCAGCGTCGATTACTGCAAGCGCTGCAATCGACCCATGTGCACCCAGTGTGTTGTGCCCACGGAAGTCCGTTCAATCTGTGTGGACTGCGCGGGCCGAGGCCGAGGCAACCTTTTCGGAAGTGCCCGCACCTCCCGGCCTCGTCAATGGGGGAGCATCCGGGTAAGCTCACAAACCCCTATCGTCACCTACGCGATCATCGGCGTATGCGTGGCTCTGTGGGTGGGTGACATTCTCACCAAGGGTTTGATCACTCAATACCTGGGATTTACACCGATTCACGGCCTGTATCAGCCGTGGCGGATCTTGACGACGGCGTTCTTGCATGTGAACATCATGCACATTGCCTTCAATATGGTTTCGCTCTACGCAGTTGGACGTGCCTTGGAACCGGCGCTGGGACGCGGTCCCTACTTCTGTCTTTATCTTTTGAGCGCTCTGGGCGGAACCCTCGGCGTTCTAGGGTGGGTACTGATTGACCCTTCGTCTGCCTTGACGGTGACCGTCGGTGCCTCCGGCGCAATTTTCGGCCTTTTCGGCTCTGTTTTCGTTCTGCAACGGGCAGCTGGGATTGATGTGCGCGCCGTTGCCGGCCTTCTTGCGGTCAACCTCCTGTATGGCTTCATCGTTTCAGGAGTGTCATGGCAGGCTCATCTTGGCGGTTTACTTTTCGGGATACTCGCAACCTGGGGGATGCTCGCTTTGGGTAAGCCGCGTTCCGGGATGACAGCGAAGAAACAACGCCGCCGTTTGTATCTTGGTATCGCAGGGATGTTCCTTGCTGAGCTCGTCATCCTTGTTGTCACCTACATGGTGCTTCTCAACATCTGAGTGGAGTTTCAATGCTGGACCTGTGGAATCCGTGGGAGATCTACGATCGGCTGATTGACCAGATCGACCCATCCGTTAAAGTCACGGCTAGTGGACGTTTTGGTAAGTGGGCTTTCATTGAGAATTCCGAGGCCGGCGCGGGAATGGCCTTCCACATTCCGGTTGAGTCGATTGCTCGCCGCCTTCCCGCCGACCCCTCTGGCATGAGTCTGCGCGAGGTTGCCGCTTATGCGAAAAGTTGGAATTTCGCCGAGGCCGCGCTGGGAATGGCTGCTGTGAATTCTTGGTATGCGCTTCCCTCGCGGGCCGAAGCCGCAGGTTTTGTCCCTTGCCAGGTGAATAACTGGCAGAACCTTTTTGATCCCTGGTCAGCTGAGGTCGCCGGTAAGCGTGTCGCGGTTATTGGGCATTTCCCCTTTGCTGCCGCGGCCCTCTCTGCCGCATCTAAGCTCTTTATCTTCGAGCGCAACGTGCTGGACGGAGATTTACCAGATACGGCCGCAGAGTATGTTCTTCCCACCTGCGACTACGTCTTTATTACGGGCTCTGCCTTTGTGAATAAGACGATGCCGCGCCTTTTGGAGCTTTCGCGAAGTGCGCAGACGATCATTGTTGGCCCTTCGGCTCCCGCTGCACCCATGCTGGCCAAGTACGGCATGAATTCGCTAACGACCTTCTCGACGACGGATATTGCCTCCTTCCAGCCCGCTTTGGCTGGTCAGCTTCTTGGGGGCATGTACGAGGCCGGTCGGCGTATCGAGTTCCACGCCTAGTCTGCGCGGAATTCTTGCCCCACATCTAGGTGATGCGAGGGAGCGTGGAAACCACTGAATGCCCGCGCACTGACTTCGTTTTAGCCGCTTCTTATCGCGTTCTGGGTGAAAGCTGAAAGCTAAATGGGAGCTTGCTCACTTTGCCTGTGGATGTTGTGGATAAAGTGTGGATACAGCGCGAAATCATTGTGCGAAGCTGAAAAGTGTGCTGCGGAACATCATTTTGTTGTTTTTGGGGCAAAACGTGAGTTTTCGTTGATATATCGCAAGTCTGAAGTTTCAATTCAATCTTTACGAACCAGATTCATTAGTAAATCTGGGAATCGAAGCTGGGTAATTACATCGATGGTATTTATCCCCAGTTGTGGATTTACCTGTGGATAACTTTTTGCTGTGGATGTGGATTTAGGCCTCTAAAGCGCTCAATAACGTCGATATCCAAGATGTGACAAAGAAAAATCCTGTGATGCGTGAAAGCAAAGGGGGCTGGGACCCCCTTGCGGGTGTCCCAGCCCCCTGACATTTAACCGTGAATTCAGTTCATCAGAAAGGATGAATTCACATTCGGCGACATGCTCAGCGCCAACGCATAGTCATGAGGAAGCCGACAAAGGCGATACCGCCACCGACTGCCAAGTTCCACTGACCGATCTTCGGGATCGGGTAGGTGGCTCCGGAAATGTAGAAGACAACAATCCACAGCAGACCGACAATCATCAGGGTCGTAAAGACGGGTGCCCACCACACGGGCGAAAGCGGAATGCCGTCGGTCCAGGCATGGATTTCATTATCTGACTCGGCCTTTGCGCGCTTCTCAACGCGAGATTCGTGATCACGCTTCTTGCTTGATGAACGCTTGCCGTGTTCCTCGCGCTTCGAGTCCTTCTTCTTCTCGTCCTCGTGAGCGTGACGCTCTTCGCGCTTCTCGGAACGCTCCTCGGTCTGTGCGTCCTTCTTCTCTTCCTCACGCTCTTCGCGCTTCTTCGGCTCAGCCACGATTTTCCTTTCATGCGGCAAGTGTCGGGATCTCCCCGGGAAACGCCGCGACAGGCGGCCTTCCTCTAGCCTAGCGGGACTGAGCCAAACATCAAAAGCAACTGGGCGTTGCACCCTTAAACAAGGGATACTAGAGGAACACCTATTCGCCAACAGGAGATGATGTGAAACTCTTCGGCCGACCGCTCACCCGCCCGACGGGTCGTACCCTGCGCTCGGCTCTCTCTGTTCTCATCGTCACCATGGCCTCGGGAATGCTCTTTGTTGCCAGTGCGCGCTCAAACCCGGAAACCCGCTCACAAAGTGCTGTCGATCTGGCTGGGCTTGTCTCGCACCGCCAAAACGAAGTGAAAGAGCTCCAAGATGGGGTCCGTAGCCTGAAAGATCAGATTGCAAGCCATGTTCCGGCAGCAGGCCGGCAGAACAGTGATAACGTCGGTGAACTTTCCAAAGTTCCCGTATCGGGTCCCGGTATTACGGTGACCCTTTCAGATGCGCCCACAGACAGCATCCCGGATAACGTCAACCCCAACGATCTGGTCATTCACCAGCAGGATATTGACGATGTCATGAATGCAATGTGGGAAGGTGGCGCAGAAGCGATGACCGTCCAAGGTGTACGCATTGCCCCGCGCACAGTTGTGCGCTGCATTGGAAATGTCATTTTGGTCGGTGGGACATCCTTCTCTCCGCCCTACAAGATTTCGGCGATCGGAAATGTGAATCAGCTCCGAAATTCAGTCGAAACGAACCCTCGGGTCGTCAACTACCAGCGTTATGTGGCACGCTACGGATTGGGCTGGGAGTTGAAAACTTCAGACAAACTGGAATTTCCGGCATCAGACCAAGACCTATCCCTTCGATACGCACAGGTGGTGAAAGAGAATGGGTGAACACGTGAAAGAAGCGGCTGCCCCCCGTCGCTATCGCGCCACCTTCCTCTCGGTCATCGGCGAGCTCCTCATTACGATTGCCGTCATTTTGGGGTTATTTGCCGTTTGGCAGTTGTACTGGACGACATACAAGGTAGAAGGTCCCCGCGCGCAAGCAGTCGCGGACTTCTCCAGCAAGCACCCATCGAACCGCACCCTGGGTGAGCGTCATACCGACGATCCGCCGGAGTTCACTCTGAACCCGGCAATCGATGAGCTCTACGGAGTGATCCATGTTCCTTCATGGAATTGGATGAAGATCCCACTGGGCGAAGGTACAACGGGAAGCGTGATTGATCAGGGCTGGGCCGGCCATTACAAGGACACCGCGCAGCCCGGCCAGGTGGGTAACTTCTCGGTTGCCGCACACCGTCGTTCGTACGGCAATTCATTCCGTTTCATTGACCTGCTCAAGGACAATGACAAGGTTGTTGTTGAGACCGATAACGTTTACCTGGTCTACACCTACCAGTCCAATGAGATCGTTCCCGCTAGCGATGAAACCAATATCCGCGTCATTGCCCCGGTTCCCGGTGATCTCACCTTCTCAAAGCAGCCGACTGAACGTCTGATGACGATGACGACCTGCAACCCCGAGTACGGCAACTCTGAGCGTTTTATCGTTCACCTCAAGCTGGAATCGTGGACTCCGAAGAGTACGGGTGTCCCCGCCGAACTACTCGATGAGCCCGTGGAGTAAGGAAGGAATTCAATATGTACGGATGGCTTTTCCGCCACCTTCCGGGACCCACGTGGTTCCGAGTTTTCTTGTGCCTGGTGATCGCCGCCTTCGCTGTCGCCGTGCTCTTTGCCTACGTTTACCCATGGGCAGAGCGTTTCTTTGGCTTGGGTGGCGCTGCGGTCTGATTGACCGAAATTGAGCATAGCTGTGGGGGCCGGCATTGCCGGCCCCCACAGCGTATTCAGTTCAGTTTGTCTGCCCTTCGGGCGAGATCCCCCCCAAGCAGACTGATTGTCAGTCCTAGGCGGGCCTCTGTGCCTTAGTGGCCTGAGGGGCTGGGGGAGGCCGAAGACCCACCCTGTGACACGTAGAGAGTGATGGAGCTGCCCTGTCGTACCGCAGAACCTTCACTGGGTGTTACGCCGGTGACGACACCAGCAGCTGCGTTACGGTCGGGCATCTGGATGACGGTCACGCGCAATCCCAAGGCCTCAAGCTGAGAGGCGACTTCAGTGTAGTTTGCACCCGTCAGGTTCTGAGGAACGGTGATGTTACCCGAAGCAATGTTCAGGGCAACGGTATCTCCGCGCTTGGCCTCGGAACCTACAGCCGGAGAGGTCGAGACGACACGGCCCTGCTGGGCGCCGCCCTCATCAACGGTATTGACGTTTCCAACCGACAGACCCGCCTGGGTCAGTGCAGTACGAGCCTGATCCTGGCTCATGCCAGTCACATCGGGGATCGTTACCTTCTCAGAGCCAGAGGACACGTAACCGGTAATGGTTGATCCGGCGCGGACCTTCGAGCCTGCAGAAGGACTGACGCGTGCAATCTTGCCGCTCTCGACCGTATCGGAGGCTTCCTTCTGGTCGGACAGAGTCCACTTCAAGCCCAAGGCTTCAACAGTTTGCTGAGCCTGAGCGGGGGTCATACCGACAAGGTTATCCGGCAAAGTGATGGAGGCGGGACCTGAAGAAATCGTTGCGGTCACGCGGGACCCCGGCTTTGCAGCGGTTCCGGCCTTCGGATCGGTTGAGACAACGGAACCGGCAGGAACACTGTCAGAAGCAACCTGCTCGTTCGCAACAGCCCACTCGAAGCCCTTATCCGTAATGGTCTTCATGGCCTCGGCTTGGGTCTGACCAACAACGTTGGGTACTTCTGTCGTCGAATCGGCGCGAGAGTGCGTCAGGAAAAGCCAGGCGATACCAATAACCGCGACCAGGACAACACCGATGATTCCCGCGATCAGAGCCGCAGGACGCTTCTTCTCGTCCTCTGGTTCCTCATCGTCGCGACGAACCGCAGTTGCTGCAGCTCCGCGAGGACGGATTTGGGTCTCCTGGGCCTCGGAAGGTGAGGACGCTGCGGGGAATGCGGGCGGCGTGGCAACTGCGGGAAGCGTCTGCGTCGCCTGAGTCGTCCACACCGCGGTGTCGGGCGCGTTCACATGAGAGCCATGAGCCGCGCGCAGAAGATCTGCCTTCATTGCAGCCGCAGAAGAATAGCGATCGTCAGGGTTCTTCGCCAGAGCTTTCATGACAACGCGGTCCATTTCCGGCGGAACATCGGGCGCGATCGAGGAAGGCAGAGGCGGCAGAGTCTGCACGTGCTGGTAGGCGACGGCTACCGCAGAATCCCCAGTGAATGGGGGCTTTCCGGTGAGAAGCTCGAAGAGCAAGACGCCTGCAGAATACAAATCCGAGCGTGCATCCACCGGCTTACCCTGTGCCTGCTCGGGGGAAAGGTATTGAGCGGTGCCAACGACTGCGTTCGTCTGAGTCATCGTCGCCTGAGAATCGGCGATTGCGCGGGCAATACCGAAGTCCATGACCTTGACTTCGCCCTTGGAGGTCAGCATGACGTTGCCGGGCTTGATGTCGCGGTGGACCAGGCCAGCGGAATGCGAGTACTCCAGCGCAGAGAGTACGCCGGCAACAATGTCAACGACCTCGGGAATGGGGAAGGGGCCCGCGTCGTCGGAGAGCAGGTCCTTCAGCGGACGCCCATCAACGTATTCCATGACGATGTAAGGAATTGACACTCGACGTCCATCGGGAAGGATGGTTGGCTCTTCGCCGGTGTCGTAGACCGCAACGATGTTTGGGTGATTAAGCGAAGCTGCGGACTGGGCCTCGCGACGGAAGCGCGCCTGGAAGACGGAATCCATCGCCAAGTCGGTGCGAAGAGTCTTAATTGCAACGATTCGCGACAGACGCTTGTCGAATCCGAGGTGAACTTCGGCCATCCCGCCGCGCCCGATGAGCGAGCGCACCTCGTAGCGTCCCCCTAGAACTCGAGGGGCGGATTCTGCCATGTCGAAACCTCCTGATTGAGTGAGACGTCTGCACTTGTCCTGTGCAGGAGCGACCCTAATCTGTTGTGGATAGTAGCAACCGCAATTAAGAAAATTGTGAGAGAGATCAGGAAGATGACCAGCCATTTTCCGATTTGCTCACTGCGGCTTGGCTCCGGCGCCACAACAGAACGATTGTAGCGAGTCTTTGCGGGAGCGCTCGTGAGGATTGTTCCGTTCTCTTCCGTGATCGCGTGCCAGCGGAAAAGCGCGGGGTTGATTCTTGTGGTCTGAGCAGGCCGTTTAGGACGCGCTGGAGCTGGCGCCTTGCGTGCCGAGGCCTCGGGCGCGGGGGTGTGCACCGCAGGAGCTGTGCTGCGGCTTTGCGCCCTGCGCCCTGGCCTGTCGCCCCGTTCTTCCCTTCGCGAGGCCGTAGAAATACGCGAGGAGAGGGAAGGACGGGATGGGGAATCCTTGTGCGAGGCCTCGGGCGTGCGCGTCGGCGTCACCGGGCGAGCTGCCAGGGAAGGCTGTGCTGCCTGTGCGTCAAAATCGACGGGCTCAAGCATATCTTCGGGAAGGGAACGGCGGTGTGTGTGGCGAATCGGCGCGCTGCGGCGAGCCACGGGGTTGACGCGTGTTTCGGCCACGGGTTCACCCGGAGCCGGTGGTGCACCGTGCTGGGGAGCTGGAACGCTTGGAGCGGGAAGCGGACGTGCCTGAAGGGAAACGCCCATCTCGCTGGCTGCCGCAACCAGTTCACGAACAAGTGCAGAACCCGATGCGGGGCGCTGCTGTGGATCTTTATCCAACAGGCGGTAGATCACTTGAGCAAGGGGAGCGGGAACCGTATCCGGAAGCGCGGGAACCGGCTCATTGACGTGGGCGAAAGCGATATCGACCTGGGACTTCCCGGTGAAAGGACGAACCCCGGCCGCGGCCTCGTAGGCAATGACACCCAGAGCGTAAAGGTCACCCAGTGAGGTGGCTTTCTCTCCCATTGCCTGCTCGGGGGGAAGGTACTGGGCAGTTCCCATCACCATGCCATCGGCGGTCAGATCGATCTGCGAATCTGTACGAGAAATGCCAAAATCCGTCAGCTTAACCATGCCATCGGGTCGAATGAGCACGTTTGCGGGTTTGATATCGCGATGGACGACACCTGCTTGAGCTGCCGCCCCCAAAGCCATTGCAATCTGCATGAGAATAGGCATGAGGTATTCGGGAGCCAAAGACTGGCCACCGCGCAGGTAATCGGTCAAAGGACGTCCTTCGACCAGCTCCATGATGATCCAGCCGCGACCGTTTTCTTCGCCCGAATCTAAAACATTGGCGATATTTGGATGCTCAACGCTCATCGCGTTACGCGCTTCGATGCGCAAGCGAGAGAGCGAAAGTTCCTGCCCGGATAACTCGGGACGCAAGACCTTCGCAGCAAGAATGCGGCCGGTGACGCGATCTCGTGCCTTCCAGACCTCGCCCATTCCTCCTTGGGCAATGAGGGAAAGCAACAGATACCTGCCGCCCAGGACTCGCCCGGCCAGCTGGTTTGGTGCCCGTGTTGGTTTGGGATCGCTCACTTCAGACCCTCCTGGAGAAGTGCACGTGCGATGGGGCCCGCGTCGGTTCCACCGTGCGGGACGGGATGGGATTCATCGCCTTCAACAAGTACCGCGAAGGCGATCTGTGGATTATCGGCGGGGGCGAAACCAACTGCCCAGGCATTTGCGCGGCCGGAACCGTCGCCTAATTCAGCGGTGCCGGTCTTGGCTGCAACAGAAACTCCTGGAATTGCCATGGAAGTTCCGGTTCCATAGGGCTGGGAGACGACGCCGGTCATCATCTGCGTCAGTTGGGAGGAGATCTCGGGGGTGATCTTCTGACCCACGCGGATTGGTGAGGTTTGCGATTGAACCTGAAGATCAGAATCAACGATCTGAGAAATCAGGTAGGGACGCATCATTGTTCCCTTATTGGCGATGGTCTGTGCGATCATCGCCATCTCCATAGGAGTGACCTTGACCGAGTACTGGCCGATTGCGCTCATTGCCAGCTGCGCAGAATCCGTTGAATCCGGGAACTGAGAGGGAGTGACGCTGAGCGGAATCTTTTGGGAGGTTCCGAACTCAAAACGGTTTGTTACATCTGCCAAATCCGTGTGTGTCAGTTTCTCGCTGGCCAGGACAAAGGTTGTGTTGCACGAACGCGCAAAGGCTTCTGAAAGCGTCGGGTGTCCGTTGCCGCATTCGGTTGATTCAATATTTGACACCGAGGTTGCCGTTCCGGGAAGCGTGGTTGAGACGGGGGAGTCCATCTCTGTCTCCGGAGTGACCGCACCCTTTTCAAGAAGAGCAATGGTTGTCAGGATCTTGAAAGTTGACCCGGGAGCGTACAAGTCGCCTGCGATCGCGCGGTTGTACAGGGGCTTAGAGGGATCGTTAATGAGATTCGTGTAAGCCGTATTGGCTTCCTGCGAATCGAAGACCGCCAGCGAATTGGGGTCGTAGGAGGGCGACGAATACATGGCTAAGACCGCACCGGTATTGGCATCAAGAGCGACAACTGCGCCCTTGCGATTCCCCAGTTTTTCAGCCGCGATCTTTTGCATATTCGGGTTGAGTGTCAAAACGACGCCGCCACCTTGGCGGTTTTGCCCGGTGAAAAGGTTACGGAAGCGCTGGGCAAGAAGAACCTGAGACTGCCCATCCAAAATGTCCTCAGCCGCTGCTTCCATCCCAGTCGACTGCGAGAACGCCGCAGAGAAGTAGCCCGTTGTCTGAGCGTAGAGCGGACCCTGCGAATAGGAACGCTGGTAGCGTGAAGAATCTTCGATCTTTGTTGAAGAAGCGATGGCTTCTCCAGCAACGATGATGGGACCGCGGTCAACTTCTGCGGCGTGGAGGATGGTTCGCTGGTTGCGTCCATCAGCATTGAGAGATGGCGCCTGAATGACTTGATTATTCGTCACAATCAGGCCAAGGGCCGCAAACATCATCAAAACGACCACGAAAAGACGACGAATCTGGGTATTCACAGGCGACCTCCCGCGTGTTCGGGGGTGTGACGCTTCTGGGCATCAACAACGGGAAGATTGCCGGAGGTCCAGGTTGAGGGCGCCGAAGGACGACGTGAAGCATCCGATACGCGGATTAGAAGAGCAACAGCCAGCCATGAGGACACCATCGAAGAACCGCCCGCAGCCAAGAAAGGAGCGGTCAGGCCGGTGAGTGGAATCAGTCGAGTAATGCCGCCCAAAACCACAAAAATCTGGATTGCGAAGGAGAAGCTCAGACCTGTGGCAAGAAGCTTCCCGAAACCGTCACGTACTCCGATTGCCGCGCGCATACCTCGTTCGATAAGAATCAAGTACAGGACTAAGATCGCCGCAAGGCCAGTAATTCCAAGCTCTTCGGCGAAAGAAGAGAGGATGAAGTCTGAGTTGGCCAGGGGGACAAGCTGGGGATAGCCGCGGCCCCAACCCGTTCCCAAAAGTCCGCCCGAGGCCTGGCCGAAGAGGCCTTGGACAAGCTGGTAGGAGCCGCCGGCTTGAGCGTTGTAGACCTCGGGATCAAGGGCGTTAAGCCAGACCGAAAAGCGTGCACGAACGTGGCTGAAGGTTCTGATTGCGACAAGAACAGCGGGGACGAACATAAGGAAGCCGATGACCAGCCAGGAGACACGATTTGTGGCGACGTACAGGGTCGCAACAAAAAGTCCAAAGAAAAGTAGCGAGGTCCCCAAGTCGCGTTGAAGCACCAGGATGGCTACTCCCACAAGCCATACGACCAAGATTGGTCCAAGGTCGCGTGCACGGGGCATCCGCATACCTAGAAACTTAGGGCCACCAATCGCAAGGTTATCGCGATTGTTCACCAGGTAACCCGCGAAGAAGATTGCCAGCGTGATCTTGACCAGCTCACCGGGTTGCATTGACAGCGGCCCGAGACTGATCCACACGCGGGCACCGTAAGTTTCCTTACCCAGTCCAGGAATCATCGGTAGAAGGAGTAAAACAAGCGAAAGCAGGCCAAAAGTGTAGGTGTAGCGACGCAAGACTCGGTGGTCGCGAATAACAACCAAAATGACTGCGGCCAACGCAATTGCAATGCCGACGAACATCATCTGACGCATGCCGACCGTATCCATGCCCAGTGCATTCAATGAGAGGTCGATACGGTAAATCATCGCCAAACCCATGCCGGTGAGCGCAACAGCGACCGGCAAAATAACGGGATCAGCGTAGGGAGCCAAGAAGTGGACTCCGATTTCGGCAAGGATTGCGATGGTAAGCAAAATTCCGATGTGAAGTCCGAGGTTTGCCGGGGGCTCGCCCGTCCGGTTGATACTGGTGATGACATAGCCACCAATGCCGACGGCTAGCGCTAGGAGCATAAGGACAAGCTCAAGAAAACGTCGGGGACGAACGGGGTTAATGGATACGGTT
>CALHID010000171.1 GCA_938030835.1 uncultured Actinomyces sp.
CATATTCCGTGGAATCGCCCTGGATACGGAGCTGTGAGCGGAGAGTGTGGATTCGGCCAGAAGCGCGACTTGAATCAAGGCAGGCGTTAATCTCATTTGGTGTGAGGTCTTGAGGGCGAACACTCTGCTCAGGATCGAGCAACAATATCAGGTGATCGCATTGTTTCCTCAGCCAGTCCAACTGACTGTGGCCGGATTCGGAGTCTCCAAAAAGCCGGGCGTTGATCTCTTTATAGCGCTTTGTCATCATTCCGCTTGACTGCGCTGAAAAACGGTTTAGTCGATGCGCTTCATCGACGATGAGGATGTCGTAGTGCTCGTCTGAGTCGCCAACGTCAAAAGGCGTGAGCACCATTTCTCGACTTAACGAAGATATTTTCGAAAAGACGTGTTTTACCGAGGCGCGCAGGGCTTGCTGGGGGACAACTAAGCCAATTTTCTTGTCAAGGAAAAGCTCTCGGTATCCTTCTTGATAGTAGTCGTCAAAAACCGATTCACCTTCAGGGTGTTGCTCACGAGAGCCCAAATCAGAGAGCAGTTTCGTCAGGAAGATACCGACAATGGTTTTCCCAGTTCCTGCGCTCCCTTTAACAATGTGGACTGAAGCTTTGTTTTCCTCGAGTGACTGCCACAAGTCATCGATGATCGCTTCAGTAACCTGAACTTGATCCTCATTCAGTGCTTTGTAAGGTGAGTACTTGAATAAATTGCTATTCCGAATATCTAGCGCGCTTTGATCAAATAAACCTAGAACACGGAGGTTCTCAACAATCTGATCGAAAGTTAGTTGGTACTCTGCCCGGTCGAAGTAGTTATAGTCTGCGATTCCGGCATTGCTATTGATCACTTTGAATTTTCCGTCCCCGGAAAACAACATGATCAATTGGGACTCAAGATCGAGACAAACAGACTTATTGAACGTGTCATCTAAGATCACGCGGATTTCCTCAAGTCCATCTTTCTGTGGATTTTGAAGGTGCTGTTGTGTTCGATTAAGAAAGTCGAGAGTTTCTCCGACGTAAAGACGCTCCTTGTCGTTGATGATGTAAACGACAGGCCAGTTTTGCAGACGTGAATTGGCATCATCTTTGACCGCGTCAACTCCTTCATTACTGAATGAGAACTGGCGAATCTGGATGTGTCTGCGGGCTTGCGCGATCTGCTGTTTAGAGCTGGTCATACTTCACGCTGCTCCCACGAGACTTTTCGACAGGGTACTTCTGCGCGCTGACAGCAAGCTTCTCCAAGACGATCTGATCGGGTTCAAGTCCGACCTTCATTGCAAGGAAATAGCAATATGTGAGGACATCGGCGAGCTCTTCCTTGACCGCCTGGGGATCCCCATCGGAGGACCACTGGAAGCACTCTAAGAGCTCCGCGGCCTCGATAGAAATAGATTTCGCCAAATTTTCGGGCGTGTGGAACTGGTCCCAATCGCGCTCCTCAGAGAACGCGCGTAATTTCTGTGCAACCGCATCGTCAAGCATGCTTTCACTTTACTGTGAAGCACTCGCATCTGGTGGCAGATGCACCAGCTTTCAAGCCAATGACTAGTTGGTATCTCTTCCCTCGCGGATTTCTGAACGCGTCCTCGCCGTAGAAATTGATTTGCCTGTCGCCCCACCAGGAAAGGAACTCCTCAGCGGTTTCGCCGTTGTGCTTTTTATCGAATGCGCAGTCGAATGAGGCGATGATTCCATCGGTTGCTTCAGCCAAAGCTGCGCAAACTAATCCGTAACCGGTTGAAGCAACGGGAGGGCCAGCAAAGTTACGTTCGTCGGACCAGTAGTGGTCTTGTGCCAGAATTTTTGCCAGTCGAGTTGGAGGAACAATATCTTCGAATTCTTCAACGATGTACCACAAGCCAAGGTGCTCTGGTTTCGAGTCGAATGGGTAGACCAAGTCTTCTTCGTTAATTCGATCGTCATCTTCGACGAAAGGACACCTAGGCCAAGAAGCCGAATCCCAGATCCCATCAATCGAATATGCGAAGCCCAGATATAAATCCGGCGTCCACACCACATCTTTTTCAACGTACTTAATTGGTATATCCGCTGAAGAGGGATAGAAAGCTTTAACCTCGATTGTTGAACCGATACCGTGACGGTTCAACAATGTTTGAAATAACTCTTGTGTGCGCCCACGAATCTCCTCGACAAGAGGCAGGGCATTTATTGTCGGATAAACGTCAATGGTTGTCGACATGGGATTATGCTACTCAGTCCCACCTTCAATTCGTGCCTGTTTGGCGCACATGCAGAAAAGGAATTTTAAGTCCAGGTTCCATCCGTCCCATGCCACTCGTTGCTCCTGAATCGTCGCCCTTCACCATCGCAACGCTCGCTTGGAGGTTCCCACAACAACGCGAAACGAGCAGGAATAGGCTTCGAGGCAACCCCGATCGCATGGCTAATCCGCCCGCGAAGTTCATTCCAATCATTGAAATCTATCCAATTGACTCGAAGGAAACGCCAGCCCTGGTCTTGTAGCGCCTGCTCGCGTTGAACCCACGAGCGTTTAGCGCGGTCGAATTCTCCCTGTGTTGATCCCAGTTTCTCGATTCCATCGAACTCGATGATGAGTTTGAGCCGCGGAAGCGCAATATCGGCAAAGAAGCGTTGGCCACCTGCTGAGAGTTCATACTGTGTCGAAAGTTCGTAAGGATATAGCGCACGAACCACCCAGGTCAGTGCGGCCTCGGCAGGGTTGTCACAACCCGGATCAATCGAACTCAAGATCCGTCGTGCGCGGGCAAAGCCGCGGAGTCCCTTTGCCCGTTCCAAACGCGAAAGGAGCTTCTCTCGAATGACTTCGGCACGGCCTCGGCACGCATCTTGCGAGAAATTACTGAATCCAGACCACTTGTGGAGGGCACTGCATCCCAGGGTGAAGGCTTGCAGTGCGTCATCGTGCATCGTACAGCGGATGAGCGCATCGTAGGGGTGTTCGGTAAGCAGTCCTGAAACCCGCATGCGTTCCGAGGTAATCGGGGGAGTGCGCCGATAGATTCGCAGGGCCGCGGGCACGGAGATTGTTCCGCATCTGCACGGAGGAATGAGCTGGCTTGTCCGGCGCTGCGGCTGATACAACTCAACGTTTGGGTTTGAGGTCCAGCCTCGCACACCATGGAGTAGAAGCGATGAGCTGCCAACGACAAGTGGAGTCGTTTTTCCTTGCTGTACTGACGCAATGATTCGTGCCAGCGCAATTGACTCCCAGATTTCCCAGGGCTTCGCCTGACTGAGGTCGAATGGCAACCGGACATGGGCGCCGCGGTGTAAGCGCAATTGCCCTTTGAGATGGGAACTTTTGGAGGAGCTCCCGCGATGGCTCAGGGTTACATGCGGCAGTTGCGTGCTCATAGTGGACAGTGTGGGGCGGGGGGAGACGGTTGTGTGTTTTCTGCCTGAAAACATGTGGATGAATCGTTGCAATCCTGCGTTGTGGAAAAGTTTGTTGCGTGCGAAGCGGGACTATTTGGTGGTGTTCGGGCGGTTTAGCGCTGTTTCGCGGTTCGTGTGGGGTGTCTACGGCGCGATTCGATGACGTCGGAGCGGATCGACACTGGTTGGAGTGGTTTGTACCAGGTATTCGCGGCGAAATCCGGCTACGTTGGAGCGGATTGACACTGCTTGGCATGATTGGCACCGTTTGGAGGACGGGAATCGCGGTTTTTGGGGTACGCGATGCCGCCTAGTGGTGCCAATGCTGCCAATTGGTGTTGATGCCGCTAAGTGGTGGCAATGCCTGCGGGGGACCCTAGTTTGGGACGAGACCCCGCCCTACGCACCCCGAAATATGGACACCTTCTGCCGACCTGTCGCCCCCGCGCAACAATGGCAGCATGACAAATCTGAAACTCGCAGTAATCCCCGGTGACGGCATCGGGCAGGAAATCGTCCCCGAAGGCATCAAAGCTCTGGAAGCTGTCATTCCCTCTGATGTCACACTGCAGTACACAGAATTCGATCTTGGCGCGCGCCGCTACCACCGCACCGGTGAGATCCTGACCGACACGGACCTCGAGGTCATCGACCAGCACGATGCCATCCTCTTGGGCGCGATCGGCGATCCTTCGGTTCCCTCAGGTGTTCTTGAGCGCGGCCTGCTCCTCAAGCTCCGCTTCTCTCTGGACCATTACGTGAATCTGCGCCCCTCGCACTACTACCCGGGCGTCCCGACCCCGCTGGCCAACCCCGGCGATATTGATTTCATCGTCGTGCGCGAGGGCACCGAAAGCCTGTACGCCGGAAACGGTGGAACCTTGCGTAAGGGCACGATTCACGAGGTCGCACAGGAGATCTCCGTCAACACGGCCTTTGGCGTGGAGCGCCTGGTGCGCTACGCATTCGAACAGGCAGCAGCCCGTCCGGCTCACCACCTCACCCTGGTCCACAAGCACAATGTTTTGGTCTTCGCCGGTGGCCTGTGGAGCCGAATCGTCGAGGAAGTCGGCCGCGAATACCCGCAGGTCCGCGTTGACTACTGCCACATTGATGCCGCGACGATCTACATGGTGACCGATCCGGGTCGTTTCGATGTCATCGTCACCGATAACCTCTTTGGCGACATCTTGACCGATGAGGCGGGAGCCGTCACCGGTGGTGTTGGCCTTTCGGCCTCGGGAAATATCAACCCCGAAGGTGCGCACCCCTCAATGTTCGAGCCCGTCCACGGCTCGGCGCCCGACATCGCAGGCCAGGGCAAGGCAGATCCGACCGCAACGATTGCCTCTGTTGCGCTCATGCTCAATCACCTTGGTTATGCCGATCAGTCGCGCGCGATCATGGACGCCTGCGCGGAGGGGATTTTCGGCTACACGGAGGTCTTCGATGACTTCCGCGAGGCCGCGGCTCGCTGGCAGGAGCGTCGCCACGGGTGGGCGCTCGATTCAAGGGATGTTCACTTCTTTCCGCGTATCGTCCAATGCGTGTCAGCCCTGTGTTCGATCATCCTGCCAAGGTCTCTTGGGCGTCCTCCCCGCGTGGTGACACTGGATCCGGCGTACGGGCCGATCATCGAGGTTATTGAGCGCGCCGGGTGCGAACTGTGTCGGGTGTCCCTTGACCTGTCGGGCGATACACCGCAAATTCCAGAGGCGTTATTTGCCCGCGCCATGGAGGGAGCGGACTTGTTGCTCTGGTGCAGCCCGCACAATCCAACGGGGCGTATCTGGAGCGAACGCGAGATGGAGATGGTCGCTTCCCTAGCGGTTCAGGGGGACGTGTTGATGCTCTCCGACGATATTCACGCGGATTTCCAGCGGCCGGGTAGGAACCGATACCAGCCACTTGCGGCCATTGAACCTCGCCTGTGGGAGTCGGGGCGCCTCATTCAGTGCGCGTCCCCCGGGAAGACGTTTAACAGCGCGGGGTTGGAGGCCTCGGCAATTGTGGTGCGCGGCGAACTCGGGGAGCGCCTCGAGGAGGCCAAGCGCCTCATGGGCCTGCACAACCCGAATTTCTTCGCGATTCCCGCGACGATCGCCGCGTGGAACCTCGGCGAGGCGTGGGTGGATGAGCTGCGCGCTCGGATCGACGCGAACCTGCGCGTGGCCGTGGACTACCTGCGCCGAGCGCTGCCCCAGGCCCGCGTCGTCGACCCCGACGGCACGTACCTGGTGTGGGTCGACGCGCGCGCGTACCTGGCCTCGTCCGCTTCTCTCGACGAGGCCGTGGCCGCCTCCCGGGTCGCGGTGTCCCCGGGCGAGGACTTCGGTTCCGAGTACGAGGGATTTTTCCGCATCAACGTGGCGCTTCCCGAGCGCGATCTGGTGCGGGCTTTGGGGCGCTTGTGCGAGGCGATCGCGGCGCTCGCATCGAACTAAGCGGACGCGCACTGGCGCGCGGACGCAATGAAAAAGAAAGGATTGACGATGTCAGTCACCTCCTCGGAGAAGCGGGCTCACCGCACTCCATCTCTTTTGGTCGCGGCAATTCCCGCGGTCACGCTGATCGTCCTTCTGGGCGGCGGCTACATTGCGGCGAGCCTACCGGTGGAGCCGCTGCTTATCGCGTCGTCCGTGGTTGCTGGCATTGTTGCCATTGCCCTGGGCTACACGTGGGATGAGATCATCGGCGCGATCGCCGAAAAGATCGCGAAGACTATGCCGGCCGTTCTCATTCTGATTGTCGTTGGCGCCTTGATTGGCACCTGGATGGCGGGCGGAACAATCCCGATGCTGATCTACTACGGCTTGAAGATCATTAACCCGAAGTTCCTTGCTCTTATTGCACTGGTTGTCACGGCCATTGTGTCCTTGTGTACCGGTACATCCTGGGGTTCTGCGGGAACGGTTGGCGTCGCCTTCATGGGCGTTGCAGTCGGAATGGACGCGAACCTGCCGATGGTGGCTGGCGCGATCGTGGCGGGTGCTTACTTTGGTGACAAGCTCTCTCCGCTGTCGGATACGACCAACATTGCCTCGCTGGCGACGGGTGTCAACCTGTTTACTCACATTCGTCACCTCATGTGGACAACAGTTCCGGCCTTCCTCACCTCCGCAGTTGTGTACCTGATTTTCGGCCTTCAGTCTTCCGGCGGCACTGTGCCCGAGAAGGTGAACACAATCCTGGCGACCCTCGATTCTGCCTTTAATTGGAATTTGCTTTTGCTGGTACCGGTCTTAGTTGTCCTGGTTGGTTCGGTAATGAAGTTCCCAACCGTTCCCGTCATGCTGGTCTCCTGCGCAACCGCTATCTTCAACGCGGTCGTCTTCCAGGGTGTCTCCTTCGCGAACTCGGTTGTGGCATCCGTGGATGGCTTCACCGTCGATATGGTTGGTAAAGCTGGTTTTCAACCTGATTCCGTCATCAAAGATGTGACGCGCCTGTTGGAGCGCGGCGGTATGAACTCGATGATGAGCGTCCTGCTGATTTGTTTCTGTGCGATTGCCTTCGCTGGCACCGTGTCTGTGTCTGGATCACTGGATGTACTGATTTCGAGCCTGCTGGCTCCCGTGAAGTCAACCTTTGCATTGATCGCATCGACGATCGTCACGGGCTTGGCGGTTATCGGTATTACCTCAAATGGTCAGGTATCTCTACTGATCCCGGGTGAAATGCTGCGTGGTGAGTACATTAAGCGCGGTCTGCACCCGAAGAACCTGTCGCGAACCATTGAGGACGCTGCAACCGTGTGGGAGCCGATCTTGCCCTGGACGTCTGCGGGCGCTTATATGGCTGGGACCTTGGGTGTCGCCACTCTGTCCTACATGCCGTGGGCGATTTCGAACTGGATCGCTATCTTCTTCGCTCTGCTCTGGGCAGCAACGGGCATTGGCATTGCCAAGCTGACACCGGAAGAGCAGAAGGCACTCGAAGCAGAGGGCTGAGCATTCGAGAAATAGGTGGGGGCTCCCGTTTGGGAGCCCCCACTTTAGTGTTGGGATATCCACCGGTGAGCACCAGAATCCGCAAGTGCATCTTCGGCGGCTCCGACCTGAGGAAGGGCGATGCGATTAAAAGCGATGCCGCATGAGCATGCGTTACATTCGCCCACGATGTGAACAAGTTGCGCGTGACCCCTGTCATGGCCATAGCATGAGGCTATGTTCCAGCGAATGCGTAGCTGACCTTCGCGTCAGCTTTTGACCAGACCTACTGATGGCTAGAGATTACTCGCCCGGGTCGTACGTCTTTGCGTTGGAAACTGCCGCAATCGCCAAATCGTGAGCGTAGCGGCTCGACCCCTCAGCCATCGCCTCTCCTCACGTCACAAGAATCAAAAATGTGAACACTAGGAGAAGTAACAATGGGCGCAATTGAGGCAACGGACACCGATTACCAGAACTCTTGGGCATTTGAGACCAAGCAAATTCACGCGGGTTGGGACCGCGATCCCCAGACCGGTGCAACTTCCATCCCGATTCTTCAGACCACTTCATTTGCCTTTGACTCTGCGGAACGCGCTGCAGCTCGCTTCGCACTTCAAGAACTTGGCCCCATCTACACTCGCTTGGGCAACCCAACAAATGATTACGTCGAGGCCCGAATCGCTGCCCTCGAAGGTGGCGTTGGTGCGCTTCTGACTTCCTCTGGCCAATCTGCAATTACTATTGCAATCCTGAACCTGGCATCTGCGGGGAACAATATCGTTGCTTCGCCTTCGCTTTACGGTGGTTCAACTTCGCTGCTCAACAACACCCTGCGTCGCCTCGGAATCGATGCCCGCTTTGTTCACGATCCCTACGATGTGGACGAATGGCTGTCTCTTGCCGACGAGAACACCGTTGCCTTCTACGGTGAAACCATCCCCAACCCCAAGGGCGACATCTTTGACATTGAGAAGATCGCACAGGCCGCACACTCCGTTGGCGTTCCGCTGATCGTCGACAACACTGTCGCCACCCCGTACCTGACCAGGCCAATCGAATGGGGCGCCGACATTGTCGTTCACTCGGCCACGAAGTACCTGGGCGGACACGGAACCGCAATTTCGGGTGCAATCGTCGATGCCGGTAACTTCGACTACACGAAGGACCCGAAGCGTTTCCCCGGTTTCAACGAACCCGAATCTTCCTACGCCGGCCTTGTTTTCGGACATGACTTGGGCGCTGAGAAGCTCGGAGCAAACCTCTCCTACATCATTCGCGCACGTGCAATTGGCCTGCGAGATGTCGGCTGTGCTCCCTCGCCCTTCAACTCCTTCCTCATTGAGCAGGGCATCCAGACCCTGTCGCTGCGCGTTGAGCGCCACGTTGACAATGCACTGAAGGTTGCGAAGTTCCTCGAGGCCCACCCGCAGGTTGAATCCGTGAACTACGCGGGCCTCGAGTCCTCGCCCTACTACGAGCTCCACCAGAAGTACAACCCCCGCGGTGCCGGTGGTCTACTCTCCTTCGTCATCAAGGGTGGCCTCGAAGCTGGAACCTCATTTGCGACCTCGCTCAAGCTTCTCCCGACGGTTGCAAATATCGGCGATGCGAAGTCCCTGGTTATTCACCCCGCATCTACCACTCACTCTCAGCTCAACGAGGAACAGCTGCGCGCCGCAGGAATTGAACCTGGAACTGTTCGCCTGTCTATTGGTATTGAGAACGTCAACGACATCATTGCCGATTTGACGCAGGGCTTCGAGGCCGTGGCACACTTGGCATAAGGCTGCTCGCGCAACGGTCGCTCGGACAGTAAGGAGAACACCATGAATCGACGCACACTGGGACCCATCCCCGTAAGCGGCGCATGGACGCCCCAAGACCCCATCGCATTCCGTAAGTTTGCGCAGTTGGGGCCGCTACGCCTCGAAAATGGCTCCTTCCTGCCCGAAGTGACCCTTGCATACGAAACCCTCGGGACTCTCAACGAGGACCGCTCCAATGCAATCCTCGTTCTGCACGCACTGACTGGTGATGCGCATATTTCCGGCCCCACAGCTCCCGGCCAGTCAACCGCCGGTTGGTGGGAAGAAGCCGTTGGTCCGGGTAAGCCATTGGATCCCGAGCGCTATTTCATTGTCGTCCCCAACGTCCTCGGTGGCTGCCAGGGGAGTACCGGTCCGTCCTCGGCCGCGCCTGACGGGCAGCCGTGGGGATCGCGATTCCCCATTATTTCCACCCGGGATCAGGTTCTTGCCGAGGCCAGACTGGCCGATTACCTCGGCATCCCGACGTGGAATGCGGTCGTGGGTGCCTCCCTGGGCGGGCACCGCGCTCTGGAGTGGGCCGTCACCTACCCGCTGCGCTGCGAGCGATTGATCGTTGTCGCCTCGGGAGCGTGCACGAATGCCGAGCGGGCTGCGTGGGCGCACACGCAGATTCGTGCAGTTGAATTGGATCCAAACTGGAATGGCGGCGACTACTACGACCAAGAGGAAGGGCCTCACGCTGGCCTGTCTCTTGCCCGTCAGATCGCGCACACGACCTATCGCTGTCCTCACGAGCTGGATGCGCGTTTTGGTCGTGCACCTCAAGATGGTGAAGACGTACTCAGTGGTGGGCGTCTGGCCGTCGAGTCCTACTTGGATTACCACGGTGCGAAGCTTGTTCGTCGATTTGATGCCGGGTCCTATGTATCCCTGTGCCGCACCATGCTCAGCTACGACATCGGTCGCGATCGTGGAGGAATTACCGAGGCCCTGCGGCAAATTACCGCACAGAGCCTGATTGTTTCAGTAGATTCGGATCGTTTGTTCTTTGCAAAAGAGGGATTTGCGATCGCTGAAGGAATCACGGGCGCAAAGTTTGAATGTATTTCCTCTCCTCATGGGCACGACGGCTTCCTGATCGAGTACGAACAACTCAACCGGATGCTCTCAGAATTCCTGGAAAACCAGTCATCTTTCGTTGATTCTGCGGCGCTCTAACGGCGTCAAAGGACGTAAATTTATTTCTTATGTGAGGCCTGAGCTAGGCACAGCTCATTCATAGAGTCCGCTGGCTCAATTGGATCATCACGATCCACGAAAGGACCTCACATGAAAACGCCAGCATCGACTCTTGTACGGTTATCAGCCGTAGCCGCGGTCGGCGCGCTCGCACTGAGCGCTTGCTCATCGACTTCCGGCACCGCAACCTCGGCCTCGTCGGCCGTCACTGCGAAGGCTGCCTCTAGTTCCTCGGTATCCGCCGACTCCGGGACTGTCATTGCTCCCCCGAGTGCTGCCGAGGCCTTGGCTGCCAACGCGAAAGCCTCTCATGTTGAGGACAGCGAATGGGATGCGTCTTCGGCTCAGACCATTACTTTGAATGGCAGTAGCGCGAGTACCTCAGCATCCGGAGTGAAGGTCGATGGCTCCACGGTGACGATCACCGAGGCTGGCGTCTACAAGCTCTCGGGCACCTTGAATGGACAGGTCAAGGTCGAAGCGGCGAAAGATGCTCGCGTTGTGTTGATCCTTGATGGAGCGACCATCACCAACTCTTCTGGGAGCGCGATCAATGTGGTCTCAGCAGATGATGTTGTCCTGTCATTGAATGGTTCAAACACCGTCACTGATGGAACTCCCTCGGATACGAATGCTGAGGACAACGCGGCGATTTACTCCGATGCCGACCTCACCATTACGGGTAGTGGTTCACTGACGGTCAATGCCAACTACAACGACGGCATTACCAGCAAGGACGACCTCTACATTCTGTCGGGTAACATCACGGTCACCTCGAAGGACGATGCGCTACGTGGCAAGGACTCGCTGACCGTTGCCGGCGGAACTATCAAGGTCACTTCAGGAGGGGACGGCCTGAAGTCTGACCAAGATAGCGATACCACCAAGGGCTACGTCAATATCACCGGAGGCACCATCGAAATCACCTCAACGGGTGATGGTATCCAGGGTGAAACTGACGTCATCATCACCGGCGGTGATACGACGATCATTGCCGGTGGCGGGGCCTCGTCTGGAAAGGACTCCAACAATTCCACCAAGGGAATTAAGGCTGGTGTCTTCCTGATCGAAGACGGTGGCGAAGTCACGATTGACTCCGGTGACGATGGTTTGCACTCCGATGGTGCAATCCGACTGACTTCGGGAACGATTGTTGCGTCAACCGCTGACGATGGTATTCACGCAGAAGGTGCGGCTGTTCTTGACGGTGCGAAGGTCACCGTGGAGCAGTCCAATGAAGCCCTTGAAGGCGGTTTGATCACCATCTCCAATGGCGAGGTCAATCTGACCTCCAGTGACGACGGTATCAACGGCTCAGGTTCGACCACCGTTGCGGCTG
>CALHID010000172.1 GCA_938030835.1 uncultured Actinomyces sp.
AAACCCAGCCATGGCCACAGCATGATCGTTTTGCGCCAAAATCAGCCCACGTGTCGCAGCGATCTTCAAGAGCTCGTCATAGATTCCCGGATAGGTGCGCACGCGCTCAATCTCATCATGCGTCTGCGTCGAGAACTCATCGATCGCCACAAGCTGCTTATGCAGGTGATCAAAAGACGCACCCGCGGGCTTGAGCCAGTTCTGGAAAGCCACAACATACTTCACAGCCGGATCCAAGTCGTACAGGTCCCGCATCGCCCGCACAGTCATCGACATGTACTGGAAGTGTTCCTCGGGGGTCAATGTCCCAGCCGAAGCCAATTGGGACGTATCCTTCGCCCCATCAACATAGTGCCGTCGGCCAACGATTAGATCATGCCCGCCCGAAAAGAAACCATTCGCTTGGCTGAGTTTCTCAGAATCCGAAAGGGCAGCGAACTCTTCTTCGCTCCCGCCCGAGGCCATAAAGCGTGCGCGCACCACGTGCATGACGTGGTCATACCCCTGCGGCGAAGCCAGGTACTCCGCCATCCTGCGCCTCTCGGCCTCGGAAGGAACATGGCCGTGATTGAGGTGCCAGTAGTTATACGAAACGATCTCAAAAAGGTTAGGAATCCGCCGAAATTCCGCCACCGTATCCCCAAGTTCCTCAGCGCCGAGGCCGTGGAGAGTTTCCCATTCCCCTGCATGGGTGTGGATCACGCGGGCTTTCTCAGGCGGAGTCTCGAGATAGCGCGCCGAGCAGAAGGCGCAATGATGCCCATCAGCATCATGATCAATCAGGGGTGGCGTGGAACCGGGACGAGTCAGGGGACGATGAGCTCGACCGGGAACTGTCCACACTTCAGTTCCGGTCAGAAGATTTCGCTGTTTCACCGTGCCGTCGGCTAGACGGAGGATTGCCTCATCGCTTCCCGTGGGTAGTACAGCCATGCTTCTACTTTATTCCGAACGCCTCTCCGCGTCTGATGAACAGGAAAATTTCAGGCGGGCAGCCAGCCCTTTGCGCGCCTTCCCAGATCTTCGAGAAGAGCCGTTGCCTCTTGAGCGCGATCAGGCTGAACAAAGAGGTGATCGTGGCGGCGGCTAGCAATGAAATTCGCAGTAATTGAACGCGCAGCAAGGATCTGAGCGATCGATGCCGTAATGCCGATTGCAGCCAGCTCGGTTGAAGAACCCAGGTCAATTCGCGTGTACAGCTCATCGGGGTTGATCCCTGCTTCGCGCGCGGCGTCTTCCTCGACAACCACGGTGTAGGAATCTTCGTCGCGGATCACTGCAAAAATGTCGACATTCTGGGGGATTTCGTCAACCAAGGAAAAAACGTAAGTACCGCTGGGCGTGGGATCAAGAGAAGCAAGGACGCGATCAAGATCGGTCGAAGATGCATGTGTCATAGCTTCACGATAGCTCAGCGGTACCTACAAAATATGACCCTGTCTCACATCGGAAAACGATATAAGTTGCGCCTGAAGCGAAAGTCTTACATCCGGTCCATAACATCGGGGTGCTTACCAGTGCGACCAGCTTCTCCGCGGTCCAGCGCGTCGATTCGAGCGATCTGATCCGCACTCAGCTCGAAGCCCGAAACATCAAGGTTTTCAGCTCGGCGCTCGTGTGACGAGGCCTTGGGGAAGACAACATCTCCCCGCTGAAGTGCCCAACGCAAAACCACCTGAGATTCGCGTGCGCCGACCTCGCGTGCAATCTCAATGATGCTTGGTTCGCTTAGGACAGTTCCTCGGGCTAGGGGAGCCCAGGCCTCGGTAATAATTCCATGCTCGGCGTTAAAACGGTGAAGCTCACGATTTGCGAAGTAGGGGTGAGATTCGATTTGGTTAACAGCTGGCATAATGCGCCCCTGCTCAAGGATGGGGGCAAGGTGATGGGCCTCGAAATTAGAGACCCCGATTGAGCGCACCAGGCCCTCATCCACAAAACTTTCCATTGCGCGCCAGGTGGGCATGATGTCGCCCCCGTAGAACATTGGAAGCGGCCAGTGGATCAAGAACAGGTCCAAGTAGTCCAGCTGCAAGTCCTCTAATGAGCGCTGAAGACTCTCGCGGGCAACATCAGGCTCATGATTAGGGTTATTGAGCTTAGAAGTGACGAAGATCTCCTCGCGTGCGATAGGAGCGTCGGCCAGTGCGCGGCCAACCTCGGCCTCGTTCCCATACATCTGCGCCGTATCGATATGCCGGTATCCCAACTCGAGCGCATCGCTAACACCGTCATATGCGTCTTGACCGGTCAGTTTGTAGGTCCCAAAGCCAAATTGAGGAATAGAAGCGCCCGAATTTAGAGGGAGGAGTGCAATTGACTGACCCATAGAAAACTCCGATACAAAAACGTATAAAAAGGCAAAAAATTATGCTCTGAAACACATGATATGCCCCCGTCGGGGCGCAGCGACTTTCGCATCTGCAAATTCGGGTCTTAAAGCGTGAAAATCCCTTATTTTCCGCGTGTGGCAGCGGGACAATCTCGTTAGACTTTTCGAGGTAGTTAGATATACCGCGGAGGTGACTGTGGTTAAGAAGCGTGCAGAAGGCGAAAGCAGAGCGCGAGCGAATACGCGTTCACGCCTGGTTGACGCCGCCATTGAAATTCTGGTGGAGCGAGGTTTCGCAGGGACCAAGATCGACGAGGTCGTGGCTCGCGCCGGATTCACCCGTGGTGCCTTCTATTCGAATTATTCGAATATGGATGAGCTACTGGAAGATGCATTTATTGCATACTCAACACGGCTATTAACAGAAATGACGCAGGCCTTTGACTCAATTGAAGGGCCGCTCACTCTAGAACGCATTGTTGATACCCTCGACAGCCTTTCGGCGCAGGGGCGTACAGCGTATATCCTCCTCATGGAATATCGCCTGTACCAAATGCGTCACCCCGATGCCGATGGAATTCCTGGAAATCAGCGCAATCAGCTTGCTGATTTCGTGACCCAGATGCTTGAATCCGCTTTGGATCGCATGGGACGTCGCGCACTGTTGCCCACCAACATCATGGGAGAGATCCTCTCGATCTTCTACCTTGAGGCTTTGGGCAGTGTGAATGACTCTGCCGAAGCCAATCAGATGCCCATCCGAAAGATCATCGACGTGATCGTCTTTGGATTCTCGGTCCCCAAGGACAGCGCAGAACCAGTCACTGAGGGACTTGAGGGTGCCGACCGTGAGCAGTTCCTTGCCGAGGCCGTGGATCCTTCGCGCGAAAAGTTGATCCCCTTGGTTCGTCAGGTACTTGCGAATAGCTGAGGCAGTGGCTCGAAAATAGCTAAGGTAATACGTGTTGAGGGGGTACGCCGTGGTGCGTACCCCCTCAAGCTATAACTGCCGAAGCATCAAGCGCTCTACTTCAGATCACTTGGCCACCACTGCAGGTTTGTGACTCGACAAGTGAGTGCTCGACCGGGAAGGTCCGCCTCGCCGTTCCAGTCTTTCGAATCACCCGGAGTGACATCAGGGACCTTGACAGTGCTAGTTGCGGTATCGGTTGTGCCCTCAAGGCTGTAGGTGATCGTCAATGTGAGATCGGCCTTCGTCTTTGTCTTTTGAGCAAATTCAGGGCCCTTAAATTGATTGATCTTGCCACTGACGCGAACGTGGTTGCCGTCCGTTTCGCATTTGATCGTCCCGTTTTCGGTGTGTGCGCTCACTCGAGAGTAGTCCTGAGAGGCGGTCAGCGCCGAGTACTTATCGCCGCAGACGTTACGGACTACCTTCTCGCTGGGATCGATCATCTTGAGCTGCTTAAGAAGCTGGTCGATCTTCTCTCGAGAGCCCGTCGAATCAGCGTTCACTGAATCGCACCAAGGCTTGATCTGCTTCTCTGCGAGCTTCGTCTGTGCCTCGTCGACTTGCTTCTGGAGAGTCTGCGACTGCTGTTTTAACTGACCGGATTCATTCTCCAACGAGTGGTACCTGTTCAGTGCGACGATATTCTGCGTGAAAGTCACCAGCGCAAAGACCAATGTTGCAGCGCAGATAATCGCGGTAACCAGGAATAGGCGCTTCGATGAAGCACTCTTGGGTGCAGCTGCCTTCTGCTGTCCTGCTTGAGCCTGGCTTCCCTCTGTCGAGGCTTGGGCTTGGGCGGCGCTTGCTGCCTGTCCCTGATTCGGAATCTGGGGTCCGTTCATGCTCACTTGCCTGCCTCCCCAAGCTGCTTATTCAACGCATCGACTTGCTTTTGCAATTCGCTGATGGACTGACGTGCTGGTTCAAGCTCCACATTGACCGTGTTGGCTCGCGCATTATTACGTGAAGCTGCGCCAAGGAAAAGGAAGCCAAGCACAATGAAAAGAACGCTCAAGATAACGAAGATAATGGCCCAAGTCTTGTGCTTGTCGCGAGGTTTCTTTGGAGCCCGAGGCTTCGTTGGATTTGCTGGAGCCATTGGAGAAGCGGGGATGGTTGATGCCGTCGCTGGAGCGCCCGTGTAACTGGCAGGACGCGGAGGGAATCCTCCCGTGGTCGGAGCACCTGTGTAACTTGCGGGACGCGGAGGGAATCCTGGCGTGGCAGCAGGTGCGTTCTGTGCGGATTGCTGGCTTGGATATGTGCCTGGTGTTCCTCCCTGAGCGGGCGGATATCCACCCTGTTGCGCCTGATAGTGCGCTTGAGCAGAACCGCTATTTGCTGCAAGAGGACTTTGGGGAACAGCGCTGTACGAGGACGAAGTTGTCGTTACTGGACGCTGGGGCGCTGATGCCTGTGTGGCGCCCTGAGCTACCTGGGTGTTATTCGTCCACTGCGTCCCATCCCACCACCGTAATTGTGAGGGATTTGAGGGATCGCTGTACCAACCCGCTTGGGGATTTGTCATGGAGGGATCCTTCCGTATTTGTCCTTTTATTGAACGGTAACATGCTGGACGGTATCTGTAAGAATTCTGGGTGCAATGCGATTGGATGCGTGGGTGTATTCACACTCCACGCCCATCTTGCGCCCCTTTTTTAGTGATTTGGCCACTACCCTTAGATCTATGGCCCAATTCCTCGCACAGAACCATCTTTTGACGATTTTCCTGGTTGTCGGACTGGGCGCTTTTCTAGGCGCGATCCGCTTTGGGCCGCTGCGTTTCGGTGCGGCCGGTGCACTGTTTGTGGGCCTACTTGTCTCGGCTTATTCACCCCAAGCCGGTCAGGGGACCGCGATTATTCAACAGATCGGCCTTGCATTCTTCGTCTACACCGTTGGTATCGCCGCTGGTTCCACCTTCTTCTCCGACCTTCGCAAACAGACCTCACTTTTAGGATCGGCCACGATTATCTGTATTGTCGGCGCGGTCGTCGCCACGATCGGAGGGCACTTCCTGGGACTGGGCAAAGGCCTCGTAACCGGGCTCTACACCGGTGCGCTGACCGCTGCACCTGCGTTGGATGCGGCAACGCGAGTCAGTGGTGACCCCCAAGCAGCAGTGGGCTATGCCTTCGGTTACCCCATCGGTGTGATTGTCGGAATCGTTGTTGTCACCATGACGGTGACGCGAAAGTGGCTGGGGGAGAAGGACACCCCATCGCTCGCGGGCGCTGGCCTCGACGCCGTTACTGTTCGGGTGGACCGCCCGATCTTGACGCGAAAGATCACGGCCTGGCGCGAGGGGCGCGTACGTATGTCCTACCTCCAACGCGAAGGTCGCACCCGCGTTTTGATCCCCGGCGAAGAACTTCGCGCCGGTGACCTTGTCGTTCTAGTCGGTGGGACCTCCGCCATTGCCGAGGTCGTCGAGCAGTTGGGAACGCAGGTTTCCGACCACTTGGCTGATGACCGCTCCGATGTTGCCTTTGAACGAATTGTTGTGTCGAGTCCCGATGTCGCGGGACGAGCAATTGTTGAGCTCAATCTAGCGACTCGTTTCGGTGCGACCATTACCAGAGTGCGTCGTGGTGATCTCGACCTCTTGGCGCGCGACGATCTCAAGCTCAATCTAGGTGATCACGCGGCAGTCGTTGTGCCGCAGGAAGAACTTGATAACGTCCAGAGCTTCTTGGGTGACTCGGAGCGCCGGGTCAGCGAAGTTGATGGAATGGCTTTCGGTATCGGCATGGTTCTGGGCATGGCCTTGGGCGCGATCCCCTTCCCGATGTTTGGAGGGGCAACCTTCCAACTGGGATCTGCGGCTGGGCCGTTGATTGTCGGAATGTTGCTGGGGGCACTTCGTCGAACCGGACCTCTTGTATGGACGCTTCCCGCCTCAGCGAATATCACCATTCGCTCGGTAGGACTGATGCTCTTCCTAGCGGCTTTGGGCTTAAACGCGGGACCGGCACTTGTTGATCTTCTGCTGCGTCCAGAGGGCTGGAAGGCTGCAATACTAGCGACGATCATCGTAGCGGTGTGCTGCGCCGCTCAGGCGATTGCCGGCCGATATTTGGGATTGTCTGCGCCGCGAACCGCGGGGGCTGTTGCAGGTTTCTTGGGGCAGCCGGCGGTCCTGCAAGCGGCAGATGCACGCGTTGCTGATGAACGTATCGAGGCCGCTTACGCGACATTGTTCGCCTTTGCGATCATCGTCAAAATTTTCTTGGTGCCATTTATCTGGACACTGTGAGCTAAGGAGCAATTCATGGCAACACCGGATTTTGTTCTGGAATTACGTCGGCACGTGGGGCACTCCATGCTCTGGCTTTCGGGCTGTACCGCTGTCGTCTTACGAGGCCGTGGTGGAGCTGCGATTAATTGGCAGGCTCCCATCGACCCGGCTTCCGTTGAGGTGCTAGTCGTTCAGCGCGCCGATAATCACGCGTGGACACCGGTAACGGGAATTATCGATCCGGGTGAAGAGCCGGCTCAGGCCGCCTGCCGAGAAATCCTCGAAGAGACTGCATGTCAGGCGCGAGCCATGCGCTTGCTCAGCGTTGAAGTCGTTGGCCCGGTTACCTACGAAAATGGTGATCAGACGACTTACTTGGACGTAGCCTTTGCGTGTGAATGGTGCAGTGGAGATCCCTTCCCCGCAGATGGTGAGAACACTCAGACGATGTTCGTACCGGGGGATCAGATCCCACAGATGAACGACCGATTCACTCGGACCATTGCGCGGGCATTCAGCGGTGAGCAGGCGGCTGATTTTCGGCGCTAAGACATTGCCACGTCTCTTGTGATGGGCTCGAGTCAAAAGTGGGGGCCGGGGA
>CALHID010000173.1 GCA_938030835.1 uncultured Actinomyces sp.
CAAGTTCCCCTGTTGATCCTGAGTCTTCCCTAAGACATCAACCGTCGGTCCAGGAAGCCTCGCAACGTAGGGCAACGGGATTACAGTGCAGGCAATAATGACCAACGTAAAGGCCACGACACCAGCGGTTAGACGACGAAGCCATCGAAGAGTCCGCTCACTGCGTTGCGTAGTGTCGGTCTCTTCATATTCGAGGTCTTCATTGCCATTCATACTTGCCATTGTCTCTCAGCTGCTCGCGCCGTGTCCTGAAAAGCCATAACAAGTGAAGAAAGAGGCGGCATCATCACGCCCAACTAATTGCGCTATGAGCAAAGTTGAACGGAAAGAACGCGATATCTCTAGTACTTCTTGTTCCTTGACTATTAGGCTCATGATATGAGTGACAACGAGTCGAACATGGAAGAGTTCCTACGTCAGTTGTTGGGCGAGCAGGCCGCTCGCGCTGCAATGGAATCCATGCGCGCCCGAGGTATTGACCCCGAAAGCCTCAATAGCCAATTCCCTGATCCCTACATGATGAAGCAGGCGCTCACTCAATTCACAATCATGATGAACGGCCCTGCCAGCGGTCCTGTCGATTGGAAGAGCGCCTTACAAGTCGCACACACCAAATCTTGGGATTCGAAAGAAACCGCTGTCACCGCAGCGCAAGCTCAACGAACTCGCGAAGCAATGTCTGTTGCTGATCTGTGGCTAGATGCTGTTGTCGAATTTGGCCCCGGCAACGTCAATCGTCAGGTATGGACTCGCTCTGAATGGATTGATGGCACCGCTGAGGTATGGAAGCGTATTTGCGAACCGGTTGCTGCAAATGTTGCTCAGGCCTTTGAAAGTATCCTCGATGAGCAGCAAAAGCACATCGCGGATATTGATCCTTCGCTGTCTGATTCGGTTCCAGACATTTCAAGCCTCCTCAACTCAACTCGCGATATTTTGCCCAAGATGTCGTCCTTCCTTTTTGCAAGCCAAATTGGAATTGCCTTGGGTCAGATTGCTCAAAGCGCTCTGGGATCAACAGATGTCGGTATTCCCCTTGCCGATGGCTCCACCACGGCCCTAGTCGCTCGTAATATCGAAGATTTCGCTGATGAACTTGAAATTCCCTTCGAAGAAGTACTTCAGTTCATTGCTTTGCGCGAGTGCGCACATCATCGTCTTTTCGCCGGTGTCCCGTGGCTTGCTGGTGATCTAACGCGTG
>CALHID010000174.1 GCA_938030835.1 uncultured Actinomyces sp.
GGCCCTCAGAAGTTGCAGGGGAATACAGTGTAGTTTCAGTCTTTCCAGCATTGACCGCTTCGTTAGCTGCCTGTAGTGAGTCATTGAGGCGAGCGTTGACGCGGTTACGGACACCGGCATCCTCATCGTAGGCTCTCTCGTAATCAAATGTCTTTGGAGTGCCGGTATTGTCGCGGAAATGTGCGTAGAAGTCAGCGGCATCCGGGATGTTTTTGATCCCTCGCCCGACATCAAGCATCGCTTGCCATTTCGCCCAGTTTAGGCGGTCTTGGAGCGTTTCCTGTCCCGCTTTTGAACCATGAGGAAAGTCGTTGTCCCAGAGGATCTTTCGGTCGGGCTCAATAGTCGAGAAGCCGCCTGACGTCGTGTATGGGGTAATTTCTCCGCCCGAATTGATAGCTGCCTGAAGATCATATCGGTCGAACGTGTTGACTAGGGCCAGCAGCTGAACTTGCATCTTTATAGCTGCAAGGAACTTCGCGCCTATTTTGGTCGGAGAAAGGATGTTGAGCAGTCGGTGAGAGGGACGCACTCTCCAGGTATCGGAAACGTCATAATCTGCTAGTTCTATTCGATTAACGCTATCGATAACGTTGCGTTGGAGTTGCTGCTTATTGCTGCGGTAGGTGGTGATGGCCGCCTGTGTCTCTTGGATCGACGTGATGTGATCGTTGATCTTCTGCTCGAGCGCATCCAGCTTGGCGATCATCGCCTGGGCGCTCTGTCCCTGCATGCCTGACGCGATTGTTTCCTTCGCGTGGGCGATGTCGTCTAGCTTCTCCTGATTCGCTCGCAGCTGCTCGCCAAGTTGCTCGATGGTGGCGGTAAAAGATCTTAAATCGAGCGTGTAGAGCTTGGTTTTCGTCATCATCTGTGTCATCCCCCGGCAACTGTGCTGAAGGAACCGACAAGCGCGTTCTCCATCGCCTCGAACTCCCGAAGCGTCTCCAGCATGTCGGAGTGCATTGCCTTGAGCTCGTCCTGGATCGCGGCCTCTGCATTGTTGAGGTTGCTGATCGGCCCGCTGATCCTCTGCGCGTAGACGCTACTGCAGGGATCTCCCGTTGGGGGTGTGACCTTTGTGCAGGTTGCCGCTTCGTCGACGTATTGCGCGGCCGTGCGTAATGCGTCGCTTGAAAAACTCAAGTCAGGCGCTGGCGTCTCCTTTGTCCGTACTTCTGATGGGAGCCTACAAGGGGGA
>CALHID010000175.1 GCA_938030835.1 uncultured Actinomyces sp.
TCGGCATGAGGCCACGGGGGCCGAGGACGCGGCCGAGGCGGCCAACCTTGCCCATGAGGTCGGGGGTCGCAACGGCGACATCGAAGTCGGTGTAGCCCTTGGCAACCTTCTCAATCAGCTCGTCGCCACCGACTTCGTCGGCTCCGGCGTCGATTGCTTCCTGTGCGCGCTCGCCAACGGCGAAGACCAAGACCCGGGAGGTCTTACCGGTGCCGTGCGGCAGGGAAACGGTGCCTCGGACCATCTGATCGGCCTTACGGGGATCAACACCCAGTCGCATAACAACCTCAACGGTTGAATCGAACTTGGTGACCGAGGTTTCCTTGGCCAAACGCATTGCGGCCAGGGGGCTGTACAGTTCGCCAGCGTGGATCTTCTCCGCCGCTGCGCGGTAGCTCTTAGAGCGCTTCGTCATTCTGCTTCTTCTCCTTGCAGGTGTGGGTGTCGGGCAGCGCCTGCCCTACCACGGAAATTAAAGGGTCAGTCCTGAACAGTGATGCCCATGGAACGTGCGGTGCCCGCAACGATCTTGGATGCAGCATCAATGTCGTTGGCGTTGAGGTCAACCATCTTGGCCTGGGCGATTTCGCGCACCTGGTCCATGGTGATCGATCCAACCTTGGCGGTGTTCGGGGTGCCCGAACCCTTTGCAACACCTGCAGCCTTCTTGATCATCTCAGAGGCCGGAGGGGTCTTCAGAACGAAGGTGAAGGAACGATCTTCGTAGACGGTGATTTCAACCGGGACGATCGAACCGCGCTGCGACTCAGTTGCAGCGTTGTATGCCTTCGTGAATTCAACGATGTTAACGCCGTGCTGGCCCAGTGCAGGACCAACTGGCGGAGCCGGGGTCGCGGCGCCTGCAGCAATCTGCAGCTTGATGAGGCCGGTGACCTTCTTCTTCTTCGGTGCCATATTTCGGGTCTTTCTATTTCTTACTCAGCCGCGGAGACTACCGCGGCATACGTCCACGTGGGATCTACAAGAAGAGCAACCTGTAGACAAAGTCCACCTAGACGCACGAATCTACATGATAACGCGATGTGGGTGACTCCCCAAGTCTAGGTGCTGCAGCTCACGCCAATCGAAAGAACAGCCGGCATTCACTGCGTCAGCAGGAAGGGAGCACCCACTTGCGTTTCAGCGAATTTACTCTTCGATCTTTTCGACCTGATCGAAGGTGAGCTCCATGGGGGTCTCACGTTCGAAGATGGTCAGCAAGACCTTCAGACGCTGGGTTTCAGGCATGATCTCGGAGATCACTGCGCTCATGGTGGCAAATGCGCCATCGGTAACGGTGACGACCTCGCCAACCTCGAACTGAGTGTGGACTTCCTGAACGGGAGCGGGAGCGCTCTTTTCCTCAGCGGCAGCAGCCTCGAGTACATTCGGGGTCAGCAGCATGACGACCTCGTCGATCGACAGCGGCACAGGATTGTGCTGATCACCAACGAAGCCGGTAACCGCGGGAGTTTCCTTAACGACACGGTAGGAGTCTTCGTTGAAGTCCATGCAGACAATGACGTATCCGGGGATGCGCACGCGACGAACGCGCTTCTTCACATTGCCGCGGTATTCCATGACGTATTCGTCGGGAACCTCAACCTGGAAGATCGACTCTTCCATGTTCTGGCTGGTGATGCGCTGCTCAAGGTTCGCCTTCACCTTGCGCTCGTGGCCGGAGTAGGTGTGGATGACGTACCAGT
>CALHID010000176.1 GCA_938030835.1 uncultured Actinomyces sp.
ACGCGATTCAACACGCGCAACATCGGAAGGCTTCGAGCGAGCGAGGAAGCAATTGGGGCGCTTCTCTTCGTTCAGCTTGGTGAGCATGCCACTCTCGACCATTTCAGAGGTCAGGCGATCCCACTCTTCCTGGGAGCCGTCAGCGAACTCCCCACGATCAGGGGTGGTCAGCGCTGCAATTTCAGCAACCCACTTGATGACATCTTCGGGAGCGTTTGCCGGAGCGGCTGCGCGCACATCCTGTTCAGTCACGGACATTTTGCCTCCTGAGGCACTCGGTGATTCTGGGACGTGGTCACGCCCCGATCTACGTTCTTAATCATGCTCTACCCCACCGGTATTTGCGCGGGCGCAAAGTCCCTTTTTCCATTTAAATCTGACAATTCCGTCAACTGTGGCCACGTTTCCTTGCAGTTTCCCGCAATATCTCAGCCATTCACGCGGGTGTGGCAATAGACACATTCTTCAACAGGAGATTCACCCTAAAGTGAACTTGAATATCCAGTGTGTAATGGATGACGATTGCCTTGAGGCAGTCTCAACACAATCGGAGGGACATTATGGGGATCCGCAACAGAACGCAGGGCCCAAACTTCTTCGAATTCTTCACCCAGCAAGCGAGCAAGCTTGTCGAGGGAGTCGAAATTCTTTCGCATATCTACGCCGCTTCCCCCGAAGAGCGAATCGCACTTCGCGACCAGCTTCATGGCGTCGAACACCAGGGCGACGAGCTCAACCACGAAATCTTCCAACGGATTAACTCATCCTTCATCACTCCTTTCGACCGCGAAGACCTTCAGTCCCTTGCATCCCACTTGGATGACTGCATGGACTTCATTGACGAGGCCGGCGACATGCTGGTCGTCTACGGCATCGCAGGTATCCCCGAACAGATTGCACACCTGCTTGACGAGCAGATCGCAGTCATCGTTCATTGCGCAGAGCTGACGGCTAAGAACATCCCGGCACTCAAGTCCCCCGTGGACCTGCGCGACTACTGGATCGAGATCAACCGCCTCGAAAATGAGGGCGACTTGGCGTACCGCCGCACTCTCACGGCACTTTTCGACTCCGGTCTTGACCCCATCACGGTTATCAAGCTGAAGGATGTCATTCAGAGCCTTGAGTCATGTGCGGACGCTTTCGAAGATCTGGCCAATGTCATCGAAGCCCTTGCACTGAAGGATGGCGCATGGGCTCTATGTCGTGGTTCTTAACCTGATCCTGGTGTGCGTCGTCATTGCCGTTGCGCTGTTCTTCAGCTACACCAACGGCTTCCATGACGCTGCGAACGCGATTGCGACCTCTGTTTCCACTAAGGCATGGACTCCTCGTGCGGCCCTCTTGATGGCCGCAGGCATGAATGTTCTTGGCGCCATGATGGGAACTGCGGTTGCAAAGACCATCGGCGAGGGGATCATTTCGATCTCCCCATATGCTGAATCTACCCAGGTAGAAATGCAGCAAAAGGGTCTGGTCATCATCCTTGCGGCACTCCTCGGTGCCTGCATATGGAACCTGGTCACTTGGTGGTTTGGGCTTCCCTCTTCTTCTTCGCACGCGTTGATTGGCGGTATGGTCGGCGCCGGCTTGATGAGCGGCACCGCTGTCTATTGGTGGGGAATCGTCAAGTCGGTCATCATCCCGATGTTCGCCTCCCCCATCATCGGCTTCGTCGTCGGCTACATCGTCATGCGCATCGTGCTT
>CALHID010000177.1 GCA_938030835.1 uncultured Actinomyces sp.
ATCAAGCCATAAGCGCGAATTGGAATCGGGCCAAGATGCCATACACCGTTACTTGGCGATGGCAAAGCAAAAGCGCGCATGAAAACTATTCCTCGTGAATAACAACTATTTCTCCCTACCTTAGTAGATTATTCACGTCGAGTATCACTCCAGCTTCCATCACTACCACGATGTGCCTCACGAATACGCATTCGTCGATCAGCAAGTAGCGACGGATGATGACCAGCGCTCACCATTTCAGCTACAAGTTCTTCGGGATTGTCACTACGCATGAGCGCTTCACCTACAAGAACTGCATCCGCTCCTGCTCTCGCGTATTCGAATACATCTCGCGGGCCACGGACACCGGATTCCGCAATAGCTAACACTCCTGTTGGAACCACATCAATAACTTCATCAATGACGTGACGATCAACGCATCCTGTAGCGAGATCTCGCGCATTCACCCCAATCATGAGTGCTCCTGCTTCGAGTGCCCTCAAGGCATCAAGACGCGAGTGTGTCTCGACAAGCACGCCCATGCCAAGAGACTGAGCGCGTTCAAAAAGACCATTGAGTGCCGCTTGCGAAAGAAGCTGGGCAATAAGAAGCACGACGTCGGCTCCATTACGGCGCGCTTCAAATAGCTGATATGCAGACAAGATGATGTCTTTACAGAGAACAGGAGAGGAAGTCGCTGCCTTTACTCGAGCAAGGTCGGAATACTGTCCGTGAAAGTAAGAAGATTCGGTGACGACGGAAAGCATAGCCGCTCCCCCACGCTCAAAAGCCTGTGCGAGCGGTGCAGGATCATCAGTCGTCGAATACACCCCCCAGGGTGATGCGCGTTTAATTTCAGCAATCACCGCGGTTGCCCCATCAGAACGTAGGAATTCCTCAGGGTGTCGAAGAGGGTCAGGAACGTTCTCACATTGCCGCTTTAAATCATCCAAGCTGAGGTGTTCTTCGCGTAAGGCGCGCTGACGCTGTGTGTTTGCGATGACCTCATCAAGTTTGAGCACCGCCACCTCCTTGTGTGAACTCTCGATCTGATGCTAGTCCTCATTGAGAAAAAAGAGTTAATCACACGCTTTTAGCTAAACGCCGAGATGAAGCAACAGTAAAAGATCGGTAGAAACATCACTCCACAGAAGGAAGCTCAAGAGAGTAGAGCCAATCATCCAGGGGCCAAAAGCAATCCGAGAACGGGTACCTGCTTGGCCGCTCACGATTTTCCACAGCGCTGCGCAGGCAGCCGAGACAATCGAGACCAGGAGTCCAAAGAGCGCAGCATGCCAACCAAGAAGCCCAAGCAGCGAGCCAAGGATTGGTGCAAGCCTAAGATCTCCCCTGCCAAAACCACCTTTGGGAAGCGTCCCCAACCATAAAGGCAGGGTCCAAATTAACGTCCCAAAAACTACCTGCGCAACAAGTAGATAAGGCTGCGGGTGAAAGTAGATCGTCACTCCGATGCCGCTCAATACACCGCAGGCAAGCGCAAGAACGTACGGAATGGGAAGTCTATGCGTGCGCGCATCAATATAGCCGAGCAGGGTGCCCATCATCGTCAGCGACACTACAGCGGGTGATGCGGGTCGTGCTTGAGCTCCCACAAGCACACCTGCTCCCACAAGCACAGCTGCCCACACAACACCGTTTCGTTTGAGCGGAGTAAGCGAAGCTTCGACGAAGTAGCGGCGCTGAATCGCCCACCCAGACACACTAAGCCACACAGCATACGTGATCCAGACAATGACAGAAAGAAATAAATTCCACTCTGCCGCACCTAAGGACTTATCCGCAATCCTTGTCAAGACAGGAAAAAGTATTGGGAGCGTACCCATACTTAATTCTTCCCAAGTAAGTCAAAGACAGCAGATACCGCATGATCGTCGGCGTCTAAACCTGTCATCAGCTTAAATTGCATTAGCGCCTGATACACAAGCATGTCTACCCCAAAGGCAACGGGTATTGAACGTTCTTGACACATTGCGATGGCAGGAGTCACTCG
>CALHID010000178.1 GCA_938030835.1 uncultured Actinomyces sp.
TCAGTGTTATCACGAGCAGCCTCCAGGGCCTCGTCCAAGGCTTGAACGTCTTCAACGTAGGAGCCATCCTCGCTCAACCAGTCCACACGCTGGACGTGCCAACCGTAGGACTCGTAGCGCTTGAGAACGTCCTCGCTGAAAGCAATATCCGTATCGCCTTCGATCGAGATGCGGTTCTCGTCCCATAAAACGATGAGATTGCCGAGCTTTTGTGTTCCCGCAAGGGACGAAGCTTCCGCAGAAACTCCCTCTTGAAGACAGCCGTCACCGGCAATAACGTAGACACAGTGATCAAAAATCGACTGACCATGAGGAGTTTCGGGATCTAGAAGACCGTGGGTAAAACGCTCCGCCATTGCGAAACCAACAGCAGAAGCAAGACCAGTTCCCAGCGGGCCCGTGGTGAGCTCAACTCCCGGGGTATGCCCGAACTCGGGGTGTCCGGGAGTGAGTGCGCCTTCGGTACGCAGGGCTTTCAGGTCCTCAAGTTCGACGCCCATTCCCGCGAGATAGAGCTGTAGATATTGAGTTAGTGAAGAGTGGCCCGACGAAAGAATGAAACGATCGCGGCCCAACCAGTGTGGGTCCGACGGGTCAAGGTGAAGGTGATGCTGGTAGAGCGCATACGCCGCAGGAGCAAGAGAAATCGCTGCTCCCGGGTGTCCATTTCCGACACGTTCAACTGCATCAGCGGCAAGAATTTTAGCGGTGGAAATAGCGCGGCTATCGAGCTCATTCCAAGACGCGGGCACGATTGGACCTCCTGGCAATCGGTAAGATGGCTTCCCTGCAGGGTTAAGTGTAGCCGCTCGCCGCGCACGAACAGCGAATATACAGCAAATCGGTGGAGCGCAAATACAATGACCCCGTGGCTAAACAATTGGAGCGTGTTCAGGAAGAATGGCTTCTTTTCCTGAGTGTAGAGAAGGGTGCATCCCCGCATACTGTCTCCAACTATCGACGCGATGTGCAAAAATATTGCGCTTTCCACGAAGCACGCGGCATCGAAGAATGCGATCAGATCACTGAGAGTTCGATTGAAGACTTCCTTGCTTCACTCAGCGAAACGAAAGACGGACATGCTGCAGCGCCCTCTTCCGTGGCGCGCGCATTAGCGGCGATTCGTTCTTTCCACAAATACGCACTTCGAGAAGGGCTCAGTGCTCAGGATCCCAGCGCCCAAGTTCGTGTTCCTCAAGTTGCTCAGCACCTTCCAAAAGCTCTAACAGTC
>CALHID010000179.1 GCA_938030835.1 uncultured Actinomyces sp.
GCGTGTGGACTCGTGGTCGCCGAGGGATAACGCACCTCGCGCCACACGGCTGGCGATCCAAGCGGGTTCAGTAGTCCAAGTGCGTATCTCCCCGGACGATCTAGGGGCACTCGAGACACTCGGGCATATCGGCGTCGGTGAGCTCACGCCCCAGGGATACGGCCGCTTCCTCGTGGACTCCCCCCTGCTGGAGGAAGCGACGCTGCCCTTATTCACGACCAAGAGTATGAGCTTTACAGCACCAACTGAGGCTGTCTCATGACCATCTACCGCTACGACATGACGATCCCCGTGCGCGTCGTCTCCGCGCTGCACTCCGGCGGCGTCGATGAGGTACCTGTGCGCCCCATAACCGACGAGGACGGCCGGACTGTGCAGCCGAACGCTTTCGTGCGCAATGGGCTGGGCGAGGCGATCCTACCGGGTCGCTCCATCAAGGGAGCCATTCGTGCCGCATTCGAAGAACACATGGATGAGCTTGGCTTCAGCGAAGAGGAACTCAAGAGCCTGTGGGGCGGTGAGATGCGTCGGGATGTCGGCACTAGCAAACCGGCCCGCGGCATCGGCACCGACAAATCCCTCCCACTGCGGGCAAGCGCCCTCACCTTCCACCACGCCGTGGTGTGGGACCGCAATCAAGGCGATCTCCCCCACCGCATGAGCACGGCCATTGACCGCGCCACTGGCGGCGCCGCAGACGGTGCACTTTTCGCGTACGAGTACCTGCCCGTGGACACGACTTTCGAGATCCGAATCAGTGCCGAAGCCCAGGACCCGGCCCCAGACCCCACAAAAAACGAGGATGCACAGTCCACAACACAGAGTGAGGCAACAAAGGGGACACCGCCTGCACCCCCTGCTCTCGTCAAGAAAGCCCTGCAAGCGGTCGTGGCACTCCTCCACGGCAAGTGCATCAGCCTCGGAGGCAGGACAGGGTCCGGTTGGGGTCGCATCGAACCACTCAACGAGAATGCTAGGTATGACTGCAAGCTGGTAGTCATCCCCGGTTCAAAGAGCGAAAAGGGGGATCCAACTAGCTCTCTTGCTCAAATACTCGACCAGCACTCGCCTGTATACATCGAGCCTGACCAGAACCTGGACCGTCAATCTGCATCAACCAACATCAAGATTGAGTGGCAGGCTCCGGCGGGATTATTTGTCGGAATGAACAAACCCGACGGCATCAAATCCTCGGAAGAAGACACGGTACCCGCAGCGCCACTGCGCAACTGGCACCTCAATGACACGCATCGCGCCGATCACGGGGATGCTACTTATCCGAAAGTCGCACATGAGGACAAGGCCTCGCTGCTACTTCCGGGCACGTCGATCCGCGGGGCGTTGCGGTCCCACTGTTCTCACATCGCTCGCAGCATTGTCAGTGACAGCGAAGGTTGTGACGAACTCGGGATACCGGGTGATGTACACAAGCAGCTCGCCACCGATCCGCTCCTCGTGCGCTACTTGTTCGGGACAACCGAGTACCGGGGAGCGGTCCGCGTCCACGACTGCGAGGGGCGGATCCCAACACAAGAGGAAAAGGATAAGCCTCTTAAGCTCACACGCAACGCGATCGACAGAGTCACCGGAAGCGCTGCCCACGGAGCGTTGTATTCGGAACTGCTGTATCCGCATGCTGCATGGGATCCAATCATGATCGAGATCGACCACTCGCAGCTGTGTCGGAATATCTGTCAGGACCCCGGCGATTGCGTGCTTTCAACCGTGTCCTCATCAGACCAGGAATGCGTGCAACCGGCCATTAAAAACCACCTGCGAGCAGCTATCCTGCTGCTGACCATGGCCGTCACCGACCTCTGCGAGGGAATCCTGCCTCTTGGAGGAGGGACAGGCGGGGGTCTCGGCTTCATCGAGGTCTCGCGTGTGTCTTTCGAAGGGCTACCTGGAAGGCACAAATCGGTCAGTAGGCCATTTAAAGAACCCACAAATTCCGACGATGCACGCGAGGTACGCGAGGCTCGAGCAAACTTTGCACGAAACATTCTGACGAGTATCCTCACCGCTTTTGCGGGAGATGGTGACGAAACAACCTCGGCTGAGCAAAGAGTCATCAACCTGATTCGAGAGTGGGCGGAGCTAGGACCCCGTGACGATCAGGGAAGTTCTGTTCCCTCTCACTTCCACCCGACGACAGTGCGGATCGGGTGGAATTCACCAACGGTCGTATTCGTGCATGACCCCCAGGCAGACGACGGAAATACTCAATATCCCCTCAGGGCTAAGACTGCTGACAACAACGGGGAGAACAGCACAGCTCCCCTGCTACTTCCCGGCACCTCAATTCGCGGTGCGCTGCGCTCCAGGTGTTCGCGGATCGCTCGAACGGTGCTGTATGCCGAGAGTGGACCGCCTGAGGAAAAGAGTTTCGTTGCGGCCGACGAAAAAGGAAATCATCGTCCCATCGACATCCACGAGCAGCTTGCTCGCGATCCTAATCTAGTGCGATATATGTTCGGCACAACCGAATATCGCGGGGCGATCACGGTACGAGACTGTACAACGAAGACACTTGGCAAAGAGACGGAGATCCAGCATAACGCGATCGATCGATGGACCGGCGGAGTAGTTAAAAGGGCTCTCTTCTCCGAAATCATCTACCCTCGCGCCAGTTGGAATGACATCGTTATTGAGATTGATACACAACAACTACAGCGCAATGTCCAAAGCGATGCTAGCAACACTATTCTCGAAGAAAACGAAGTTCGAGCATACGCTCGCGCTTCATGGTGCTTGCTATGCCTTGCGCTTTCAGAACTCAGTGCCGGAGTGCTTCCTCTCGGAGGGAAGACTACCCGAGGCCTGGGCCAAGTTGAAGTGCACAGCATCGACTTCTCTTACACAGATAGAATAATAATTAACACGCCTAGAGATACTCATTTATGGAAGCGCGGCAAGAGTCACGGAGGCAATGATCGGGGAGCCGCACGCGCAATACTGGAGTATTTACGAGAGGAGCCGGGCGAGGACAACAAATACACAAACTGGGCCCACTGGCTCCGAACGCCCGACGAACGAAATGATGAAGTCCCAAAGTCTAACGAGGGTGAAGGCAAATGAGCGAGAGAAACATCAATAGTTGCACCGAGGCAACAACCCTAATTCCATGCCACCTGAAGATCACCCATCACACGGTTCACAACGTCACTGAACTGGCCTCATGCCTTGCCGAGGTCTTCGATAGTCACGAGATCACCGGAATCGTGTGGGCTACTAACGGCACATGTCGGCTTCGAGGCATCAAGCAAACTGCTGGCGATCAACGCCCATCGCTTGATGTAGAGCGCACCAGCTTCGACCTCTCACGCGTCTACGAAATTCGCGCATGGCAGGTTATCGACAGCACCACCACAGACATCTCGCTCGCTCACGAATTTCGATGGGCCAACGGTCTGCCATCTTGCGAACTTAGACTCTTTCAAGCATCCGAAGGAGACAATCTACCTCCCGGCGAATTAGCGCACTACATCTCCTACATCCAGCATACTGATCAGCCAACAGCGACAGAACCTGGCAGGCCAAAACAAATCTCTGCATTCGAATACATAAAAATAGATGCAGATACAGGAAACATGACTGTCGTCGACCAACTTTTCACAGGAAATTGGCATTCA
>CALHID010000180.1 GCA_938030835.1 uncultured Actinomyces sp.
AACTGCCGCCTTCGACGTGCGTCATATCGGCCAAAGTCTCTACACGAAGGCTGACCCGCAGAAGTTACCGACGCAAAGACTGTGGATGAAGCCTCGAGCCGAGATTCCCTCCGAAACGACTCAGCACGTTCATCGTGCTCTTCTGACCTATGTCGTCGACCAAGTAATGCTCGAGCCTGCGCTACGCGTTCTGGGAATGTCATGGATGACCCCCGGATTGGTTGCAGCATCTTTAGATCATGCGATGTGGTTCCATCACGATGTTGACATCAATGACTGGCTTCTCTTCGACCAACGCTGCACTCAAGTCGTGAACGGTCGAGTGCTGGTCGAATGCTCAATCTTCAACGAGGCGGGGGTCCTTGTCGCTCACGCTACTCAAGAGGCGATGCTCCGTGTCCCAAGCGAAGGGCATACATCAAGCCACTGGGGATTTGGAGTCGATCCCAAGACTGGTAAACCGATGAGTGGCATGGCATAGAGCTAATCCTCATGCAGCCGCAGGCGCACAAGTACAGCCAACGGCAGAAACCACAGGGATTCAATTTATAGACGGACGTCAAAAGCATGGGAGGGGACGGCTTAGCCGTCCCCTCCCATTGAGTTCTAATCCTCAGATCAGTCGCGAGTGAGCTTACGGTGCGTCACGCGGTGAGGCGCTGCTGCATCCAAGCCCAAACGTTCGATCTTGTTCTTCTCATAGGACTCGAAGTTACCTTCAAACCAATACCACGAGGCAGGATTCTCTTCCGTTCCCTCCCACGCAAGAATGTGGGTTGCCACGCGGTCAAGGAACCAACGATCGTGGGTAATGACCACCGCACAACCGGGGAATTCCAGAAGCGCATTTTCCAAAGAGGACAGCGTTTCAACATCGAGGTCGTTGGTCGGTTCGTCCAGAAGCAAGAGGTTTCCACCCTGCTTCAAGGTGAGCGCGAGATTCAGTCGGTTACGTTCACCACCGGAAAGAACGCCTGCGGGCTTTTGCTGGTCCGCGCCCTTGAAACCAAAAGCAGAGACATAAGCACGCGAGGGCATTTCAACATTGCCCACCTGAATGTAGTCCAAGCCGTCGGAGACAACTTCCCACAGAGTCTTGTTGGGATCGATACCCGCGCGGTTCTGGTCGACGTAGCTGAGCTTGACGGTTTCACCGATGGTGAGCTCTCCCCCATCAAGAGGTTCAAGTCCAACAATGGTCTTAAACAGAGTGGTCTTTCCTACGCCGTTGGGGCCGATCACACCGACAATACCGTTTCGCGGCAGCGAGAAAGACAGGCCATCAATCAAAACGCGATCGCCAAAGCCCTTCTTAAGGTTCGTCGCTTCGATGACGATGTTACCCAAGCGGGGCCCCGGCGGAATCTGGATCTCTTCGAAGTCAAGCTTTCGACTGCGTTCAGCCTCGGCAGCCATTTCTTCGTAGCGCTCCAGACGCGCCTTCGACTTTGCTTGGCGCCCCTTAGGACTGGTTCGAACCCACTCGAGTTCTTCCTTCAGGCGCTTAGCGAGCTTGGCATCCTTCTGGCCCTGAATCTGGAGACGCTTTTCCTTCGTCTCCAAGTAAGTCGAGTAGTTACCTTCGTAGGGGTACAGGTGACCACGGTCAACCTCAGCAATCCACTGTGCGACGTGGTCGAGGAAGTAACGATCGTGGGTCACAGCGATGACTGCGCCCGGGTAGGTCGACAGATGCTTTTCCAACCAAAGCACCGACTCGGCATCGAGGTGGTTGGTCGGTTCGTCAAGAAGCAGAAGATCGGGTGCCTCGATAAGCAAACGACACAAAGCTACTCGGCGTCGTTCACCACCGGAAAGGACACTGACAAGCTGATCCGGCGGCGGGCAGCGCAATGCATCCATCGCCTGCTCGAGCTGTGAGTCAATATCCCATGCATTCAGAGCATCAATCTCTGTTTGAAGCTTGCCCATCTCTTCCATGAGAGCATCGAAATCGGCGTCAGGATTAGCCATTTCTTCAGAGATTTCATTGAAACGGGCGAGCTTGGCAAAGGTTTCACCCGCACCCATACGCACGTTCTCAAGAACGGTCTTGGAATCATCCAATTCGGGCTCCTGCATGAGGATTCCGACGGTGTAACCGGGGCTCAGGCGCGCCTCGCCATTACTGGGCTCATCCAAGCCAGCCATAATTTTGAGGATCGAGGATTTGCCGGCACCGTTAGGTCCGACCATACCGATCTTCGCACCCGGGTAGAAAGCCATGGTGACATCGTCAAGGATGACTTTGTCACCAATGGCTTTACGAGCCTTAATCATTTGGTAGATGAACTCCGCCATGGATTCTCCATTCAGGATCACGTGACATAACGCCGACTATGCGGCAGACCCCTTAATGCTAAGGCACGGCGCATGTTTTTGACATCTACGAGGACTATGCCGCATCACTTTCATCTGCTGATTGCGGACTGCCCTCCCAACGATCATGAGTCAGATCAGCGTCTTGTGCCAGA
>CALHID010000181.1 GCA_938030835.1 uncultured Actinomyces sp.
AGGGCGTGTAATCACCGTAATAGGGGTACTGATAGACACTGGCCAGGTGATACTCCCATGCAATACCGCGGGTGATGTAGGACCAGTAATCATTCTGCGCGACAGATGCATCCAACCACTTTTGGGAATACCCAGCCCGGTAAGGGACAGAGCTTTCATTCGAATCAGCGGAGTTATAGGATTCCATCCCTTTGATCACGCCGAAGTAGGAATTATCCGGTACAACCGTTGTGCGGTCGGTTTCTGAGTCATTGAGGACGGCCTGACCAATACGCCCTTGAGAACGCGAGAGCGTAATGCTTGCGGCACCCGGAGTTTCTAGGGGAGCATCTGCTACTGCCCTTGATTGAAAACTCGCTACTCCCGGAAGAGCAACCAGCGTTGTCAGGATGCACGAAACCAGAGCATAGCGAGCACGATTCCTCCGTTGAGAACTACGCTGCGCATGCTGCGGGTGGGGGGCACTACTGAACCGGTCCATGCGTCTCCATTTCAGGGATATTCCACGAGTTTAACAGCGTTAATTGATAGAGCAAACAGGTGGTGAAACACATTTCGATAACACCTCGACATAGCCCCACGCGGCGACTTCACCCCGCCCAATTGTGACCGAAACGGTAAAATACCCGTGTAGACCTGTCGATACTCTGAGTGCCGATATGTCTGAGAGAAGAGGAAGACCGCGAACAAGGAACAGATGACATGGGCATTTTTGACCGTTTTGAAAACGCCGTTGAGCGCGGCGTGAACGGTGCTTTTTCTCGTGTGTTCCGTTCTGGGATCAAAGCCGTTGACGTCACCTCTGCACTCAAACGCGCGATGGACGATCACGTTCAAGAACTGTCAACGGACCGCGCAATCGCGCCGAATCACTTCACTATCCGTATGGCACCCGCGGACATGAACGCACTGGGCGACCTCGATATTCTTTCCGACGAATTCGTTCAGCAAGCCACTGACTACGCACAGTCTCAGGGCTACTCACTTCTGGGGCCGATCTCCATCGACTTCACACAAGATAGCGATGAATTCACCGGTCAGCTCCAGGTTCAGGCACGCAACGAACGCGGCGCAGCGGCCCCGGCCACGGCCTCGTCACCTTCACCCGAGCACCCAATCATTGACGTCGACGGAGAGAAGTGGCTTCTGACCGAACCCGTCACCGTCATTGGCCGCGGGACCGAGGCCGACATTACCGTCGCTGATTCGGGAGTTTCCCGCCGCCACCTGGAACTTCGCATCACCCCAACCGGCGTTATTGCTACCGATCTGGGCTCAACAAATGGTACCTTCGTCGAAGGACACCGCATCGACGCGGCGACCCTTCTTGACGGAAACCAGATCACCATCGGCCGCACCCGAATCTTGTTCTGGACACACCCGCAAAGTGAGGATGCCCAGTGACTTCTGATCTCACCTTTACCCTCTTCCGACTGGGATACCTCGTATTCCTGTGGCTCCTGGTCTTGGGAGCGGTCTCAACCTTGCGCCGAGACATTTTCGGCACTGTTGTGACCCCGCGCGGAAAAGGGCGAAAGGATGCGGATCGCAAACGACGTGAGTCTCGTCGCGCAAAAACCGACACAACTCCAAGCAACCTGCTTCTCACCGGCGGCCCCCTCGTTGGAACAATCATCCCCCTGGGCGCCTCCCCCATCATCATTGGGCGTTCTCCCTCGTCAACTCTCGTTTTGGAAGACGAATACGCCTCTTCCCAGCACGCCCGACTCACTCCTGCAGATGGTCAGTGGTGGATCGAAGACCTGGGGTCACGCAACGGAACTTTCGTGGATGACGAAAGACTGACTTCGCCTCGGGAATTAAACGTTGGGGATATCGTCAGAATCGGCCAGACCACCCTTGAATTGGTGAAGTAACATGCCCCAATCCAAGCCCGTCGAGTTCCACTACGCCGCTCGCAGCGACGTCGGCTTGGTGCGTCAAAATAACCAAGATTCTGGCTACGCAGGCGCAAATTTACTGGTTTTAGCCGATGGAATGGGCGGTCCCGCAGGCGGCGATATCGCCTCGTCGGTCGCGATGGCCCACCTTGTTCCCCTGGACACCGACTCTCACCCGGCGGAATCTCTACTCCCCCTCCTTCGCGATGCCCTGATGGACGCTCACGAAGAACTCTCCGAACGCTCGCAACATGATCCCGAGCTCGCAGGTTTGGGAACGACTTGCATTGCAATCTTGCGTTCGGGTCGGAAGCTCGCCATGGTTCACATCGGCGACTCGCGCGCATACCTTCTGCGCGGGGATACCCTGACCCAGGTCACCACCGACCACTCTTTCGTTCAGTATTTGGTTGATAGCGGTCAAATCACCCCCGAAGAGGCCGAACACCATCCTCAGCGCAACGTCGTCATGCGCATTCTGGGTGATTCCCAAGCCGATGTCACCCCCGATGAAACCATGCGCGAGGCGGTCGTCGGCGATCGCTGGCTCCTGTGCTCTGACGGGCTTTCCGGCGTTGTTTCTGCCGATACGATCGCCGAGGTTCTCACCGACGTCCATGACCCCGGTGAATGCGCCGAAGAACTGATCCGCCTCGCGCTTCTTGCCGGGGGCCCAGATAACGTCACCTGCGTTGTCGCCGATATCGTTCCCGCGGGTACCAACCCTCCCGCTGCACCCCAGGTTGTCGGCGCAGCCGCAAAGGACCGCTTAGCTCCAACCCGAGGCGGAGGCGGTGCAGCCGCGCGTGCGGCCGCCCTTTCCGCTCCTACGAAATCGCTTCCTCAAGATGACGAGGCCGAGCCTGAGCTCCCCCGTCGCACTCGCTTTGGGTGGGCACTTCCCCTCGTCTCATTAATCGCTGCCATTGCTGTTGTCGTGGGCGGGTGGTTCGGCTGGAAGTGGTCCCAAACTCAGTACTACGTGCTGGGCAAAGACGGCGCCGTGGTGATCTACCAAGGCATTCCGCAGTCGATTGGCTCGTGGAATCTCTCGCATGCGGTGGAAATTACCGATGTGAAGCTCGATCAGCTTGCCGCGGTCGACCAGCAGCGTCTACAAGAGCCCGTCACTCGAACTTCTCGCGGTGATATCGACGCCTATGTGTCAGTCCTGCGATCGAATGCCCGCGAGCGCGCTCTGGAGAAGGAACGCGAAGCGAAGCAGCAAAAGGAACAGCAGGAACGCGAGCAAAATCAGAACAACCAGCAGGGACAAGAGGGCCAAGGTTCCACAGGCGATAATTCCGCCAATTCCTCGGCCAATCAGGAAGGGGGTAACTAATGGCAACCGTGTCCATTAACCCCGTTCGTCGCCGGCGTGTTCTTGAGCTAATCCTTATGCTTCTCGCCCTAGCCGTCGGCATTGGCGGCTATGTCATCACCAGCATCAACCGGACGGGCGAACCACCGGCAAACCTCGGTCTTCACATCG
>CALHID010000182.1 GCA_938030835.1 uncultured Actinomyces sp.
CCATGGCCGCCGCGAAGGCCGCCGGCAAGGTCCGCATGGAAGGCAAGGACTACGTGATGCACGACGGTGACGTCGTGGAGTTCAGGTTTAATGTGTGAGAGGAGAGGAATGTATGAGTGATTTGTCTGCGCTGGAGACCGCTGCAAGTCTTCTGAGCGATGTCGACTCGCTACTTGACCATCACCCTGCTTCTAAGGATCACAAGCCAGGTATGCCAACTGCTCAGGGGTATGGTCCATTGCTGCGGTCTGGTGTCGCGCTGTGCTACACGGCGTGGGAGGTGTACGTCGAAGAAGCTCTGATCGAAACAGTAGAATGGCTTTTGGATAATCTTCAGCCGCAGGAACTGCCTCAGGCAATGCGGGAGTGGGTTGCAAAAGACAGGCCCGATCCCTGGTTATTCGTCGGTAATTCATGGCGGGCAGAATCACTACGTCGAGTTCGGGCTCACATTGAAGGTGATGAAGAAGGAAGATACGGATTTAACGCAGCGAGTGTTGGTAACGTAATACGCCTGTATACGGACATTCTCGGATTCGACCCTCTAAGTAGGGTTACTTGGCAGAATAAAACAAACGCTGCCGTAAAGAATGATGTTGCACTTCTTTTTACGGTCCGTGGAGAGATCGTTCATAAAGGTGCAACGCCGGGACCTCTTAATCTTGTGGGAGCCCGGGGGTGGGTGGACTTTGTTCGGAGGCTTACTGAGAAGTTCGATGCATGCTTGGTGGAGTTCCGCTCTGGACTAACGTCTGGTGGGAAGAAGTGACCTCCCAGGACGGGGCTTGTGCCTGGTTGGGGTTGAGCCTTCAGGACTGGACGAACATAGCCACGATTCTCGGAGCAATTGGCACTTTCATCGTGGCTTTTGTCGCCCTGTTGGTGTCGGTTGCTGCACTCTGGACGCAACGTGAAGCGCTGCCGGTTACGGCGAGGTTTGGCTTGGTGAAGCGGGGCTATGTTGATCGCAGCGGTGTACGATGGGTGCAGGCATGGATGCAGCACACGGGTGTAAGAGCCTATGCTCACGAGGTGTATCGTCATGATTGGCAGCCCTTCGACCCGTTGGCCGAGCGCAAACCGGACGTAGCGAGGCTTGGGGTCCCGGACTCCTTGCCTGAGCATCTAAGAACGCTCAGTAAGCGTCAGTTACGGGGAGAGGAAGGTGTGTTCAAGTCTCAGTACCTTCCCCCTGGGCAGTATGTGATGTTTTGGGTTTCATGCCCGCTCGGGATCGATAAGGTGAAGCTTGCTGCAACGGTGAGCGCTCGGCGGTGGAGCCGAGTTCGATACGTCTCCAGTAGATGGCTTGAAATGCCGAGTGCCAAGGAGCTGATTGTATCGTCTCTTGAGACTCAGGCCTATTTCGAGCAGCAGGCTCGTGGTCC
>CALHID010000183.1 GCA_938030835.1 uncultured Actinomyces sp.
ATCAGCAGCCACCCGAGGTAGGTTCTAGCGCTTCCGTATATGCAAAAGTCCCGGGGCCACACCTGACCCCGGGACTTTTATGCAGGCCTCAGAAATTCACCTTACGCACTACGGCCTCGGACTCGGTCAAAACCCGGCCAGCGCGGAAGTTCGCCAGAACGGGGGAACCAAAGCTCAGCGCGTGGAACCAATCCTCGGCATCCAACACAATGAAGTTCGCGGTGTTGCCAACCTCAATGCCGTAATCGGAGAGGTTCAGCGTGCGCGCTGCATTGTGGGTGATGAAGTTGTAGGAGCCGGTGATCTCGCTGCGCGCCATCATCTGGGTGACGTACAGGCCGTTGAGCACGACATCTCGCAAGTTTCCGGTACCCATGGGGTTCCACGGATCCTCAATATCATCCTGACCGAAGGAAACGTTGATTCCCGCCTCGGTCAGTTCCTTCACGCGGGTGACGCCTCGGCGCTTCGGGTAGGTATCGACGCGACCCTGCAGGTGCGTGTTAACCAGCGGATTCGACACGAAGTTGATGCCGCTCATCTTGAGCAGGCGCACCAGGCGCAGGAAGTAAGCGTTGTTATACGAGTGCATCGCGGTCGTGTGCGAGGCGGTCACTCGCGGCCCAATCCCGGCCTCGAGGGCGCGCGTGGCCAGGGTTTCCAACCCGCGCGAGGCCTCATCGTCGATTTCGTCGCAGTGCACGTCCATGAGCAGTCCGTATTCCTGGGCGAGCTCGACTGCAAAGTTCAGTGAGGACACGGAGTACTCGCGGGTGAACTCAAAGTGCGGGATAGCACCGATTGCATCGACGCCCATTTCCGCCGCGCGACGCATGAGGTCGCGTCCGTTCGGGAAGGACTCGATGCCCTCTTGCGGGAAGGCGACCAACTGCAGGGTCATGGAGTCCTTGAGTTCCTCACGCAGGTCAATGAGCGCGCGAAGGGCTGTCAGGTCCGGATCAGTAACGTCGACGTGCGAGCGCACGTACTGGATACCGAACTGCGCCTGCTGACGAAGCGCCCGGCCCGCACGATCCTTGACGTCCTCGTAGGTCAGGGTCTGCTTGCGTTCACTCCACACCTCGATACCTTCAAAGAGGGTGCCGCTTTCGTTGTAGCGCGGTTGCCCCGAGGTGAGCGCAGTATCCAGGTGCACGTGCGACTCGATATAGGGAGGCAGAACCAGCTTGCCCGTGTAGTCGCGGACTTCTTCACCTTCACGTGGCGCCAGACCCGCGCCGATTTCGGCGAACTTTCCGTCCGTAATGCGGATGTCGACTCCGGCGGGGCCGTCTTCAATGCGGACGCCCTTGATGAGAAGATTCGCACCATTTCCGGCCGTTGCCGAGGCCTGATTGCGGGGTGCACTGCTGCCCTGAGTATCCGCGCTCATCGACGGATTCCCTTCTCGATTGCGCTTCCGACGAAGTAGACCAGGATGGCGACGACCATGGCGTTGATCGAAACGATTCCAAAGCCGGGGGTCAGCCAGCCGGTGAGTGCGCCTGCGACCAGGGCGACGATCGGTGCCCATTTGACCTCGGGGTCATCTGATCCCAGATCCATGTAGCTGCGGCGACGTGCGAAGTAATCGGCAACCAGAACTGCACCGATGGGGGGCAGGGTGGCATTGAGCAGGCTGAGCCAGCCGACGAAGTTGTCGTAGAGCCACAGAGCTCCAAGGGTTCCGATGATGCCTGCGACCAAAACCAGCGGCTTCTTGTTGATTCCGGTGATGTTCGCGTAGCCCAGGCCGGTGGTGTACAGGGCGTTGTTGTTCGTGGTCCAGATGTTCGCACCCAAAACGATGAGCGCGGGAATCAGCAGGCCTTGCGCGATCATCACGTAGAAGATGTCGTCCTTGCCGGTGAAGGCTCCACCAACCGCACCGAAGGTGAACATCAGGGTGTTACCGATGAAGAATGCGATCACGGTGGTGATGACTGCCGAGGTTGCGGACTTTGCGAAACGAGTGAAGTTGGGGGTTGCGCTACCGCCGGAGACGAAGCTTCCGATCACGAGGCCGATGGCTGCGACGGTGGTCATGCCTTGGTTTTGGCCGAAGACTGCGGCAATACCTCCGCCTGCGTTGACCGCACTGATCATGGAGTAGCTTCCGAGGATTGCGATCAGAGGTACTGAGACAAAGGAGACGATCTCAATGGCCTTGATTCCGAAGTAGGCCGAGGCGGTCATCAGGCCACCCGCGATGATGACGACGGGCCATGCGTTGATGTGCAGGGTCTCAGCGGTGGGGATTGCGAACATCGCAACACCCACGCCGAACCAACCCATCTGGGTGAAGGAGATCAACGCCGAGGGCAGGAAGGAACCGATGCGACCGAAAGTGCGACGGGACATGAGGTCGAAGCTCAGACCGGTCTTTGCACCGATGTAGCCCAGCGCACCCGTGTAGACGGCAAGGATTGCGCCACCAATGATGACAGCCCACACATATTGGCTGTAGTTCAGACCATTACCAAGCTTTGCACCCACGCTCATCGAAGCCGAGAAGAAGGTGAAGCCGAGCATAACAAAACCGACGGCCCAAAATGACCGTCGGTTCTTTGAAGGAACTGCTTCAAAAGAGAAATCGTCATCATGTCGGATGACATCCTCTTTGTGTCGTTCAGGTGCGATTGTGCTCATCGGTTATCCTTCCAGGTTCTGAGGTTTCGTAGCGCGTCGTTCGTTATCTGTCATGTTTGGCCCGTCATCCCAGTCACCCAGGCACACCCGATCTTCGTGCATTTGCAGGCTGGGGAATGCCGTGATGAACAAGATTGGATCTAGGCCAAATTGTCAATAGGTTACCGCGCACAGCGCATCCCACGCAAAGTCCAGCACTGTGACTCTGCACGCATTCAGTTCCAAACCCCGAAGATAACCTTCGGTTAACCTAAAAAATACCTGATAATAGGGCTGTGGCCCCATCTCTCCCTCCTAGAAGATGGGGCCACAACCTGATCGTGAAGCTATGGGCGGCTAGCGCCCAAAGCTCCATTTTTCAGTCTGCCCTGGGTGACAATCCCAGATATGAAGGACAGTCCCATTCTCTGAAGAGTCCTCGCGAACTGCCAGACATTTCCCAGTCTGAACATTCTGGAATTGTCCATCGGGCAGGTGCTTCCATTGCTGAGTCGGTGCCGGGACACAATCCCACAGATGAACCGGAGTGCCATTCGCATTGCGCTGCTGATAGACGTCCAGGCACTTTCCTTCAATACTGAGTTTGCCCTGATCGAAGGTGACCTTCTGCGCCTCGATTGGCTCTGACTGCCCATCCGCTGTGCTTGTACGGGTGCAATCCCACAACTGAACGCGGCGACCATTCAGGCTTGCGGCATCCCACAAATCCATGCACTTTCCATTGCCATTGACCAGCAAACCCTGCTGAACTCCCGTCGCAGGCACATCACTTGCGTCCTTCGCCTGATCAATATTCGGCAGTGAGGTATTCGCGTCGTGATTCTCAACTTGCGGCTTTGGATCATCCTTTTGGGTATAGAAGAAATCCCAAACTGACAGCGCATCTGCTGTGAAGTTCACCGTTAACTGGCCTTGATCATTGGCTTTAACGGTGAATGGGATTTCACGTGCGCGGCCACCATCAATGTCAGGACTCACGGCATAGAGGTGCGCAGGAACCTCACCGTCACCAATCGTGTAGGAGACGGACAAGTTCACTAAAGTTTCGGGCGCAGCCGTGGGATCGCGCCACTTATCATCGCTGTCCTTCTCAAGGTTAATCAGGTGCAGGATCTGGGTATCCCCATTGGTCATCGCATTAGCCCAAATACTCCGCGGACTTCCGCTCGAGCTGACATTGTGACCTTGAATTGATACCCCTCGACTGACGCGGTGCAGATCGGGACCATAAAGCACGTTTTCATAGGCGGTGATTACGTTGTAGTAGTTGCGCAACCACTCTTGAAGGTCGTAGCTCATGAACTTAATTCGGTCAGGGAAGAAAGGACCGTTGAGCATATTGTTGTCTTGCCCAAGCTCCAGATGATGTGCACCATTGGCCGCAAAGATCGCATCGGCCAGCTGAACCGAGGGCGTATCAAAGGAAGACACGGTCAGCGAGTCAATGTTGATATCACCGTGGTCGCCTTGATCAAGCTGGTAGGTGATGGTGTGAGCGCCCTTGTCCAACCACGTGCTTCGTGCCTCACCGGTACTCCAGCGGCTCCAGATATCTTCATTGGGCAGGTTCGTCTCACTGGAGCCCATGTACATGACGCCAATCTTCTGGCCGTCAACATAGACACTACGCACGGCCATATCACCGGTGGCATTCGCCCAGCGCAGCACCAGACCGTAGTTTCGACTTTCGGTCACATTGACGCGGAAACTGATGGCATTACCGCGCCACTGGGGCTGCTCAACAAAGCCACGCCCCTGGTATCCACCGTGATCCGAGGCCGTGGGCAGTCCCGCGTGAGACGCGTCCTCGGCCTCGTATCGGTCACCCGTCACGGAGTCGGAGTTCATGTAGGCCGCGACAACCGCACTCTTCCCGTTGGATTCCTTGCGCTGACGTTCCAGATAGTCCGCCAAGTTCGAGTTCGAGGCCTGTCCGCCCCACAGCTCGGTGTAGAGATAGTCGGCTTTGGACTGAGCAAGCTGCGTCGATCCGAAGCTATCGACGGCATTCAAGCCAACGGGCTGACGGGTCTGCTCAGATGTTTCGTTCACCAAGCTGGCAAATCCGGCCTCGAGATCAACGGAATTTCCGTTGACATCCCAAACTCCCTGGGGATTGCCCAGCTGGTCGATGTGCGTTCCTTCAAAACCCAAGGCGATCTGCTTCTTGTACTGATCGATCATGTGCTGACGCCACTGGGCATTCTGCGGGTTCATCATGTGCAGGGTCGTATCCTGCTGGCCGGGAATCATGACGCTTGTCCACGGAACGCGAGTGTTGCCTTCTCCGCGAATCCAGATGGCCCAATCACTACTGACACCGTGATCCTGATATCCCTCAAGGGCTGCGTAGCTCATCGAGTACGGAAGCGAGGCAACGCCAGCTTTATCCCCAGATGTAATGAACTGCTTGATGACATCCGAGGAGAAGTTCCACTTTTTCCAGTCGCTCCACTGAGCAGCAACCTGGTTATTCTCATAGCGCACGGGGTCTTCGTGGCGCCACATCCAGTCGTAGTACTGAAGCGAGTTGATGTGATAGTCCTGAGCCAGCTGGTTGATGACCTCGTCGGTCTTTCCACTCAGATCGGCCGAGTAGTTACCCAGGTAGCCGAAGCGCGGGTAGCGGGTCCAAGTGCTGGAAACATCGATGGCTGTATTCGCTTGAGAGTCTTCTGTGTCAACTTCGACGAGGTATCCCGTGAAGTCTGTCTGCGGCGGGGTGAAAGTCCAGGTTGTCTTTCCATCTGCCGAGGCCTGGGTACTGAAGTGGTCGACTTCCTTCCCCAAGTGCTTGAGAGAGAAGTTCACCTCTCCATTCCCTTGGGTCTGCGCGGTAACTGTCACGGGTTGACCCGGTGCGTAACGCGCTCGATCAACACTCACTTTCGTCACTCGCGGAGCA
>CALHID010000184.1 GCA_938030835.1 uncultured Actinomyces sp.
AAGCGCCATCGCTCCCCCGCGCCGCAAGGCTGAGCGCTCCCCCGCCGCAGGGCTGAGCGCTTCTTCATCATTGACGAGGCCGGGGCCTGGTCGTTCTCTTACCGCACGGTGGGAGCGTGGCCGGGCCCCGGCCTCGTTTCAAAAAACACACAAGTCACCGCGCGTAGCGCCGCGAACGAAACGTTAGGTTGCTAATCTTGTCCTAGATGCTGACGGAAGGGAGGTAGGCATATGGACGTAGCGAGAATGGCGGGCACACTCTTCACCCCTTCAATGCTCAAACCACTCCTGTCCGAAGACGCACCAGACGCACTCCACGGCCTTATCGAAGCAATACAAATCGAACTGAGCCTATCCCCAAACTGCCCGCTGTCGGAAACAATCAACAAAACCTACGACATATTGCGACGCGAAGGCAACAGAACTGATTACGTCTACAGAAACGCGATCATCGATAAAATTGTTGTTGGGAGACATTCGATAAACACCGCTACACCGATCCAAGAGTTCCGCGTCGGATCATCACTCGCTGACCTCGTTGTGCTCAACGGAACTTCGACAGTCTACGAAATCAAGTCAGAACGCGATACATTCAAGCGCCTGGCGTCGCAAATAATAAACTATTCAAAGGTGTTTGAACGAACATACGTTGTAACGTCAACAACGAAGCTACGTAGCCTAGAACACGACCTTCCAGAGCACGTCGGCATTATGACACTGTCGCGCGACTACACACTCCAGACGGTGCGCGAGGCCACCACCAACTGGGAATTAATCGACCCCATCGCAATTTGTCGCGCAATGACAATCCGGGAAGCTTGCGCAGCACTTGAATATCTTGGCCTCCCCACCCCAAATGTTCCCAACATGCTTATTCGACGCGCAATTGATGACGCATTCAGACGAGTTGAGACACAAAGCTGCTCACAGGCCTTTATTTCAACCTTGAAAAACAGTCGTAAACCACCCGTCACACAGGCCGATATCACAAAGATCCCAAGGCCGCTCAGATCATTTACCTTGTCTCATTTACGAAAACCGAGGCAACTAACAACTTTACTAGAACAACTTGAACCAACACACAGTCAGAGCAAGGAAGGTCTGTGACATCATGTACTTCCCCTACTTTCGAGGAAAACAATTCGAGTTAATCCTCTTGCGAGAGCAAGCAAAATTTCTTAAAGATAAACAACAAGTTCCAATCATTGCGCCAGTGCGCTCGAATACCAAGCAGCTTGAGAAAACAATCAGCGCTTTGAATGACGAATCCGCGCAGCATATCATCATCCTAAATCCATCAGCTGGCGACCATGCCAGCGATCCTTCATCAATCTTCACGCTCCTCAATTCGCTTTCGGCGGGCCACTCAACCATAACAGGAGTTAGGCTAACGTATGACATTGACGAAGCGAAGCTCAAACAAATTCTCAGTACGATACCTACCAGTGAATTCGCTCTAATACACGCTGGATATCAAAATCACACTTGGCTAGCCACCGAACTGAAATCGATGCAGCTAACACCGAAGTTCAACATTTTTACCAAAACAGCGGGTCGACAGTACAGAAATACATTTTCAGCTAACAGCGTTGTAATTGATGACGGTTTCCAACAAATGAGAAATCGTGACTACCCCCCCGAAGAATTTTTCGACGACCTACACCTTAGGTACAATCAGGACGGCTACAATCATTTCGGGGACTATCTCACGATTGGCGAGCAATACAAAGATGGCGGCGGCCCAGCTTACGCTGTCGCAGTACACTTGACGTACATTAACAAATCTGACGCAAATGCAATTTGGATTAAACACTACATTTCCGACTCCAACTCCGACACTTCAGACCCAGGCAATAAGGCGAAAGAGGCACTCGCTAAGTTAGCCAACGAAGCTCAGTCTCCTGCTTTTCAGATCCCAATGACTCCCGCTTTGAAGGAACTTCTAGGTTACCAGGCGCGCGATCACTATCCCGGACTTGGAATGCTCAAGAAGCTGTCAATGTGGCATCATCTTTCCATTGTCGCGTCAACTAATTCGAGCACAAACCCGAATCTATCCACTAACCAATAGCATCAGCTATATCTCCAGCGATTTTGAAATGCCAAAGCACCTATGTTCCACATGTCTCGGAATTCCACTAGAACATGCACAGTATATTGCGGCAAACTTCTTTTCTAGCACTCCTCCAACCATACAATGCCCATACTCACGTAATGCAGACGGAATCATTCTAGACAATGATATAGCTACGTTTATTTCAGACAACTTACTTGAATGCTACTATCCGCATGAGCTTGGAGACGACCTCCATGCTTGCCTAACCAGAGACTTTCATTTTTTTGCTGACGTTTACAAAGAAGACGAGCAGTCAGAAATCATCGAGACACTCTTCGGATCCGACTCAAAGGGACATTATCACCTTAAAGATAACAAGAATTTCCGTCAGAAGATCGACGATTTTCACGAAGAACTCAAGGTATCACGTCGATTTTTCTTCGACAAAGACGGCGAATTCACATTTATCTTTGACACTCTCGACCTACTCATCAAAGAAGCCAGACCATCGAGCTCATATTCCGAATTCAATCCAGACACAAAATACCTCTATCGCGCTCGACTTGGATCACAGTTTGACTCAGACGACAACCCAGTCCCTTACCCGATTGGCGAGATGGGCGCAGCACCAAATCAATTCTGCAAAGGAGGAAGGATCAACCCTCCGGGCATGTCATTTCTTTACTTAGCCAGCAGCGAAGAAACTGCAGCGCTCGAAATTCGTGCTACACCAGCAGATGTGTTCACTGTTGCAAATGTTAGCTTACAAAACGATCCTTTACTACTTGACTTGCGCCGGACTTCATTTTCAACCCTCTTTGGATTCGAATTCTCCCCAGAATCAGGGTGGATCACTCAACACCTTAAGAAGGTTGCTGTTTATACCTACCTCAGCGAACTTCTCGCCCAGCCTGTTGCATCCGAAGATCCTCTGGGCTATATTCACACTCAAATTTTTTGTGAATACTTCAAAATTAAACATATCCATGGATTGATTTACGATAGCACCTTGTGCTCCTCAGGATTCAATGTATGCATCTTTGAACCTACCGATTTTTCAGAACTTGTCGGAGAATCTCGATTAGCTCGCGTGTCAGCACTAAGCGCAAAGGTAGTATCGCTGGCATCCGATCACACGCGGTAACGAACGAGGCCGGGGCCTGGTCGCTCTCTCACCGCGAGGTGGGAGCGTGGCTGGGCCCCGGCCTCGTCCGTCCCTATAATTCCGCACGTAATTCCCCCAGCGCGCCGCGATCCTCGTCAGCGCAATGCTTGAAATTCCAACGTTTTCAGGCACACCCACAAAGTGACCGGATGAGAATTACGTGCGAGTTTTCAGAGGAGGGTGGCAACTCCGAGGGCAGCGACGGCGATGAAGGGCAGGAACCCCTGCTTGATCGCGGCGGAGCGCTTGTTGGGGGAGGTAACGAAGAGCAGGAGGGCGGCGGCGA
>CALHID010000185.1 GCA_938030835.1 uncultured Actinomyces sp.
GCCCGCGAGCGCGGGGCTCGCGGGCATAAAGCGTCCGAAGATCAGGACAGACGCGTCACGCGGTAGCGCCAGTCAACCGGACCGGTCTCGATGGTCTCAACGCGGTAGTGCGATTCACTTTCCTGCAGGTAGTTGAACAGCGGGACAGGCTGATGCGGAGCAACGACAATCAGCGATGCGCCAAGCGGCAGGTTATCCATCGCAGCAAAGAGCAGAGCATGGCGAACAACCTTAGGCAGGGAATGAATAACAAGCTCGTCCTCACGAACGGCGGGATCCTGCGATACAACGTGCGCTGTTCCCTGGCCGTGATCACCGCAACCGCAGCCCCCGTGAGCAGCTGCCTCAGCCTTTGGAGCTTCCTGAGCACCGTGTCCATGTCCGCCACACCCACAACCGCCGTGTGATTCAGGTGCAGGCGCGGCCTCGGCCTGATGTCCGTGCCCACCGCAGCCACAGCCTCCGTGCGACTCGGGTGCAGATGCTGCAGGAGCAGCCTGTTCCTTCTTTCCATGGCCGCCACAACCGCAACCGCAGCCGCCCTCAGAGGGGGTGGTCGATACGTCAACCAGCTTGAATTGCTGTCCAGTTCCCGGCGCTGCTGCCTCGGGCAAAGTCTCTGCCATTTCGTCCTCTTCCTTGGAATAAAGCTGTTAACCAGCGGGTACTCACAGGAACGCCCGCAAACAGACCTTTATTTCAGTTTAAATCCTTGCTAAATAGAGCGCTGGGCGATCCCGTTCACTCGGAACGGAGTGCAAACTCCACCTCAACCTCAACCGAGGCATTCAGCGGCAAGGCCGCAACACCCACAGCCGAACGCGCGTGCTGCGAGCCAAAAACCTCACCCAGGAGTTCAGAAGCGCCATTGACCACAGCAGCCTGCCCATAGAAATTCGGCAAGGAAGCAACAAAGGCAGTCACCTTAACTACCGAAGCCAGACGATCCACACCGCCCGCAACTGCAGCCGCAGCCGCCATCGCGTTCAACGCGCAAATCCGCGCGGCCTCGTAGGCGTCTTCGGGATCCGCACCATCTTCACCAACCGCACCGATGCAGGCCAACTCGCCGTTTTCCAAGGGAAGCTGGCCGGAGGTGCGCACAACACCGCGATCCTCAATGGCTGGGACGTAGGCGGCAACAGGCTTGGCAACCTCTGGCAGTTCAAGGCCGAGCTCAGCAAGTTTCTCCGAAGGCAGTGTCATTTTTTCCTCACGATTTCATCAGAACTGGGGGGTGTGGAATCTCCACACCCCCCAGCCTAGTCCCGCGCAGCACCTCTGGGTCATCACGCACACTTCGCGGGACAGCTTGTGTGCGGGATCAACCCCGCGGTCTGCTCATGCGGCAAGCGCCTGCTGGACCGTAGGCCTCGTCGTGAAGAAACGATCAATCACGCGAGTCCACCGGTTTGTCTGCAAGTCCGGAGTCAGAAGAGCCATCGCAGTCGCGTACTTCGAAATGCGCGACGGCCGGATCCTATTCGCCCACAGCAACCGGTCCAGCTCAGACGGTACCGCGCCTGATTTGGTCTCAATAATCGCAATGTGGGGTGCCTGAAGCTCATGACCCCACGAGTCCCAGTGCAGCTCGGTGTCAATCGTCGCGCGCCCCTGACCATCTGCCATGAGAAGCGTCGAACGCTTGTAGGTTCCAGAGAGCACGGGGAGCAGGGAATCAACCTGACCAACGCCGTCAAAGCACTGAGCGGCCTCGAGCCTTTCGGTCACCCAAAGCCTGCCCTCGCGGCTCAGTTCCATCCGCGCTGCCTGAGCAAAGTCATAGGCCATGCGCTTCTTGATGGTATGCCCGCGCGGGCCTCGGGTCTTGACCTCAAGGAAGGCCAACTCCGAATCGAGGTAAGAGCGCGTACGGACCTTGTAGCGGCGGCGGCGCTTGTGCGCGGTATCCATGAAGGAGTGCAGCTCGGGAGTATCGAAGTAGCACGAGGCATAGCGCTGCTCAATCTTCCCCCCGATTTCCAGTACCTGCGTTGCGGGGTTCATGAGCGCGATGAGTTCATCCAAGCGATCCGTGGGCACGACGTACTTGCGATCGACTCGCGTGAGCAGTGCGGCGCGCGCGTTCATGTCGTCGAGGCTGATTCGTTCCAGATTCGTCAGGTTGTGTAGTTCGTGCGTCATGGTGTCCTCCAGTTCTTTCACGAGGCCGAGGCTGGGGTGGTCGTTTGCGTGGGCTCAGCGCCTGGCCGGGACCCGGTAGCGGACGTCTACCAAGGTGAGATCGTTGACCATGTCGAGTTTGATGACCTTGACTCCGGTTACCTTGACCCCCATGCGGGCTTCAAGTGCTTGGCGCAGTTCCTTCTCGTCCGCGATTGCGCGGTCGAATTGGACTTGCTGAGAGCCGGAGCGTCCAAGGATCAGAGTTGAATCACCAACGGCCAAAGTTGCAAGCACCAATGCGACCATTGCGTAGGAGTAGATCGCTGTGCTCATGCCAAGGAGCAGGCCAATGGCAAGGGAAGCAAAGTAGTAGGCGATTTCGCGCTGGCTGATCTCGTCGGAACGAAGTCGGATGATCGACAAGACGCCGAAGAGGCCAAGTCCTAGCCCTGCGGAGATCGTCGAGTTTGCCATGACACTTGCGACTGCAAGGACGCCGATGTTGACAACAAAGAATGCGACGACGAGATCGGCGCGTCGGTGGCGGGGGTAGTAGAGGGCTCCAACGAGGATCAACATTGCGAAGAGGTCAATGATGATCGGCAGAACCATGGCTGTGGTGAGTGCAGTCATTTGATGCTCCTCAAGGTTGTTTCGTGCGTGACGTAACTATTGAGCCAGTGGAGTCTATGAATGAGCTATGTGGGAGACTTGTTCTAGCAATGCGTATTGGAAAGAGACCGGATGCTTCCTTTTTTCTTCTTGGCGACAACCGTTTGCCTCTTGATTGGTCTTGGTTTTGCGATCTATGGACGCAACTCCCAATGCTTGATCTTCGTTCGGGCGATCGGCTACCTGACGGGGAGCGCAATTGTTAATGCGATTCTCATGCTGATGCTGGTTTCACTATGTGGGAGCCTCCTCTTGCTTCTCCCCTCATCACTGCGGGGAAATGAGAATCTCCTGGACGATACGGCCTCGACTTTCTCTACCGGTCTTGGAAAGTTCCGTGCAGGGACTTTCTTGCTCATGACCTTGACACTGATGATGG
>CALHID010000186.1 GCA_938030835.1 uncultured Actinomyces sp.
CACCCGCACGAACGTGCACCCACCCCCACAACCGAACCCCCACCTCGTCAAACAAGATAATATGTGGGGCTGTGTAATCGACTGATAGGGTTCGATGGTTTGTTCGTTTAGCGGGTGGGGTGATCGGTTTGGGTGTGGTCGGGCGTGGTGTCTCGTGTCTGCTGCGGGTGTGGAGTTGGCTTTGCGCTGGGCGGTTCACGTGTGCGGTGTGGCGTGAGTGGGCATTTTGTGTTCGTGCTCAGGCGCTCCGTGCTTTCTGACCGGGAAAAAAGAGTGCCCCTGCGGTTGCGTCGCGGGGTCTTAATGCACCTTTTGGCGTTCGGTGCTTTCTGACGGGCGGCGACGCGACTCCACGAACAGCCACCAGGCCGGTCTTAATGCACCGTCTGGCGCTCGGTGCTTTCTGACACGGCCTGGTCGACGCCCGCGTATGGGAAGACGACAACCTGTCTTAATGTGCCGTTTGGTGCGGGCCGCGGATAGTTCCTCAAAAATGTTGCACGTAATTACCAGCCTGTTGGTTCGATGTTTGAAGTCGGATCGTTGAAATTCTGCGGCTTCAAAGAGATGGTGCAGAGTTGAAAGAAGGGAATTACGTGCGAAATTCTGGCCGCTCGGTGCTTTCTGACCGTACCCAGAACCGCATTGTCGGTGATGAACCACTGTCTTAATGCACCTTATGGCGCTCGGTGCTTTCTGACGGGTGATTGCGGCGGTCAGGAAGGGTGTGAGCGCGCCGGTCTTAATGCACCTTTTGGCGCTCGGTGCTTTCTGACGCGAACCCGAAAACGCCCTCATGTGATCTGGTCGAGTGTCTTAATGCACCTTTTGGCGCTCGGTGCTTTCTGACTGAGCACCGAACTGGAGTCCCTGGCCGAGCGTCTGTTGCGTGGTCTTAATGCACCTTTTGGCGCTCGGTGCTTTCTGACGACTGGTTCATTCGAGTCAGCGGAAACGACCTTTGATCGTTTTAATGCACCTTTTGGCGCTCGATGCTATCTGACCGATCAGGCCGACGAGACCAACATCCGCTGCTACTACGAATCTTAATGCACCTAATGGCGCTCGGTGCTTTCTGACGGGTGAGGTAGTGGACGATTCCGCGAACTGGATGGGGTCTTAATGCACCTAATGGCGCTCGGTGCTTTCTGACCGACAGCCTCCCGCACCTCCTCAGACTCGTCGCCAGCCGTCTTAATGCACCTTTTGGCGCTCGGTGCTTTCTGACATCGAAATCGGGACAAAACAAGTATGTCCCGAAATCGGGTCTTAATGCACCTTTTGGTGCTCGGTGCTATCTGACACCTCATCTTCGGTCGTTCGCCATCCGGGCGTTGATGTCTTAATGCACCTTTTGGCGCTCGGTGCTTTCTGACCCAATCACGGTGGAATCGAGAGGCGTGGACGCGCGGCGTTTTAATGCACCTTCTGGCGTTCGGTGCTTTCTGACCGTGGTTCAGGTATCGGACCACTTTGCCCTCGTAGGTCGGGTCTTAATGCACCTTTTGGCGCTCGGTGCTTTCTGACCGTCCATGGCCGTTGACCGCCGAGGAGGCGCAATATCAAGTCTTAATGCACCTTTTGGCGCTCGGTACTTTCTGACACGGCGGATGAGCTCGTGAAGGCATTGTCGGATGCTGGTGTGTCTTAATGCACCGTTTGGCGCTCGGTGCTTTCTGACGATGGGGAGGCGCGCACAGGTGGGTTTCGTCCCGATCGGTCTTAATGCACCATTTGACGCTCGGTGCTTTCTGACCGAACGCCACGTGTTCATCGGGGTGGACGTGGAAGACCGGTCTTAATGCACCTTTTGGCGCTCGGTGCCTTCTGACTTTCAGCGTGCGGATGAGATGGGTAAGACGTTTGAGGGTCTTAATGCACCTTTTGGCGCTCGGTGCCTTCTGACTGCGTACCGTGTTTCAGGTGACTGTCGCGCTGGCGGCGTGTCTTAATGCACCTTTTGGCGCTCGGTGCCTTCTGACCACCTGGAACGCCTCATTCCCCTTCACGCTCGATGATGGGTCTTAATGCACCTTTTGGCGCTCGGTGCCTTCTGACTGATCAGTATTCCCATCTCAAAACTGACACTAACCACGTGTCTTAATGCACCGTTTGGCGCTCGGCGCTTTCTGACCCAGGCAATGAGCAACGTGCATGCCGCCACCCACGAGGTCTTAATGCACCGTTTGGCGCTCGGCGCTTTCTGACGTCGCACTCCTGATTATCGGAATCGGTGCTCTTTGGGCGTCTTAATGCACCGTTTGGCGCTCGGCGCTTTCTGACCCGTCTGAAACTGAGCGTGATCGAGGCCGAGCGCAAGCGGTCTTAATGCACCGTTTGGCGCTCGGCGCTTTCTGACGCAAGTTCGCGTACAAACCCGCTGGCTCCGCCGTTGGAGTCTTAATGCACCGTTTGACGCTCGGTGCTTTCTGACTCGAGCAAGAAATTAGGGAGGAACTACAGGCACAGTTCGTGTCTTAATGCACCTTTTGGCGCTCGGTGCTTTCTGACGATGACTAGACGGCGAACCCGTGGGATCCGCTCCTGGAGTCTTAATGCACCTTTTGCGCTTGGCGCTTTCTGACAATCGGACTTTCCGACTGCGTCCCAATATTTGTTGCCGGTCATAATGCACCTTTTGGCGCTCGGTGCTTTCTGACTACTCCGGTGATGTCGCAGGTGCTGCTCAGGATGGGTCTTAATGCACCTTTTGGCGCTTGGTGCTTTCTGACGGCAAAATGCCAGACATTGACGCATTTGCCTATGACATGTCTTAATGCACCTTTTGGCGCTCGGTGCTTTCCGACCTGGAACTCGATCGTTAATGCTGGTATGGGTGGCGAGGTCTTAATGCACCGTTTGGTGCTCGGTGCTTTCTGACTGACCATGTCGCATTACCCGTCATCTCGCATGGTTGAAGGTCTTAATGCGCCTTTTGGCGCTCGGTGCTTTCTAACGTCGTGTTCCGTAAGCGACCTACCAAACCTGTCGATATGTCTTAATGCACCTTTTGGCGCTCGGTGCTTTCTGACACGGGTTTTACGTGTATCCGGTGAGCATCAATGAGTCTTAATGCACCTTTTGGCGCTCGGTGCTTTCTGACGAATGAAAATGAAAGGAGAGATCATATGTCTCTCGAGTCTTAATGCACCTTTTGGCGCTCGGTGCTTTCTGACCCACACGCCACACCATCACCCACCCATAGTGGAAACAAGTCTTAATGCACCGTTTGGCGCTCGGTGCTTTCTGACTCATCATTACTAACCGCACGCAGATCGAGCACGTCATGTCTTAATGCACCGTTTGGCGCTCGGTGCTTTCTGACTCCGGGTGCGCCGACCAGTAGCCAGCCGCCGAAAGCAGCGTCTTAATGCACCGTTTGGCGCTCGGTGCTTTCTGACCCGAAGACGGCGTCTGGGGACCGCTCACAACCTGTGCGTCTTAATGCACCGTTTGGCGCTCGGTGCTTTCTGGCTAGATGCAAACTTTGTTGCAAAAGCAAAGTCATTCGTAGTCTTAATGCACCTTTTGGCGCTCGGAGCTTTCTGACGATCGACAATATCCAGGAGACGGCGTGGGCTGAGCAGTCTTAATGCACCTTTTGGCGCTCGGTGCTTTCTGACATCGCGAAGATCGCCTCTGCACTGCCAGACGTCGCGACGTCTTAATGCACCTTTTGGCGCTCGGTAACTTCCGGCGCTGAGACATCTAGAGCTCTGTTGACTGTGTCTGCTCGAAGACATCTGTGTGCCTCTCGCTACAGGCGGCGGTGTCAATGGGTGGTAGCAATGAGTTCGTTGAATGCTTCTGTTGGGGT
>CALHID010000187.1 GCA_938030835.1 uncultured Actinomyces sp.
CTGGGTGGAGATCGCGTCGTCGAGTTGAATGGACAAAAGCGGGCAGTAATCGGCAAGTTTGGAATTGGCAAGCTTGCCAGCTATGCGGTCGGCGAGAGAATCAGTCACTTTTGCCGAACTAGCGATGGTCGCTACCTTGCGGTCTCGGTCGACTATCGCACATTTACACCGCCGGAGTTCAGCACGGATCAAGATGAGAGTTCTAGGGAAAGCACTTCCGCAGAACTGGTCATCACGGCATCACCCGGGACATCGATCGATGGCGTTGCCCCCGAGGAGAACTTTGGACTCGTGGAAGCTGCCGAAGCTTTGGTGCCGCAGACAAGTGTCCGACAGCTTACTCAGACTCAGGCCGAGGATGCCATCAGGAATGTGCTCCCGACAGGGGATGCCGTCGAGTTCATGTTGCAGCAGGAGCACTGGACACTGGCGATCATCGACGAGCTGCGCCCGAACAAGCCCCTGTATCCAAAAAGGTTGTCATGGGTGCTCGGAAATGGCATGCCGCTGAGACCAGACTTCAGGGTTTGGGTCGAAGACGAGGAGGTGCTTCCAAAACTGGCGAGCAACGCCAGCAGCGTTTGGACGCTTCATGAACCATCGATTGTCGAGGCACTCAAGAGTGCTTGGAAGGACGCAACTGATAACGGCCGCGTCGCTGGAGACCTTGACTTCGATCCGCCTGATCTCGATCCCGACGGATACGAGGTGAAGGAACCGAATGCAGGCGACCCTGCGATTGTATTCCCAAACATCGGAAGGGTGACCGCCACGGTCCGCTTGTTTGAGAATTCCCTCGCGACGTACAAGGAAGAGCGGAGTCACGGGTTTTTTCTAATGGTCCGCGGAAGGCTGGTCAATCCGGACGATGACAAGCTTTTCCTCCATGACCCTTCGTTCACGACCTTCTATCGTTCGCAATTCGTCGTCCACGCCAATGGGATCGACGCTGAACTTCTTGCCGACCGGGAGAGCCTGCGTCGTGACACTGATATGGCGAGAGAGGTTCAGGTTCTCCAGACGGCGCTCTACCGAGCGGCGCGAGTGGCCATCACGAAAGGCGACGAAGTCAAGGCGGTCGCGGTTAAACCCGAGAGCCGACTGCCCGTTCGGTCCCGTGAATTGTTTCGCGACCCCATGGCGGCCCTGTTTTCCCGTTCAGAGGTCAAGCCAACCAGTATTGATCTTGATGAGCCAAAGATTGACCGGAAGACTCTGGGCGAGTCGGAACCGCTGTCCCGACTCGAAGGCACGACTGGGCATCTTCAGGTCAATAGCTCTCATCCATTCTATCGAGTCATCGAAAATCAGGCGGGAGGCGGAAAGAAGGGCGCTGCGGTCATGCGCGCAATCGATCTGTTTGCGGTCTCGGAGAGGCTTACCGAAGGATTTCTTTATGGCCGAGGGCTACCAGAAGAACAGGTGCGAGATATTCTTGAATGGAGGGATAAACTCTTCCGTTCACTGGCTTTGGGATACGGCCGGAACGCGGACGACGCGATCCTGGAGTTGCGAGCCTCGTCAGTCGGCGGAAAAGCTAGATTCGAGAACGCCATCGCAGAGG
>CALHID010000188.1 GCA_938030835.1 uncultured Actinomyces sp.
CCCACCACCTTAACTACACGGTGTCAGTTGTGGATCGCTTAGTGTGCGATGATCACTCGCAGGTGACGAGGACCGTGAACGCCATTGACTCGAACCAATTCGATATCTGAAGTAGCCGAACCACCAGCGATCCAAGTTGTCGGGCGCTCGGGATGCTCACCCAAGATATCGACGGCCTGTGGGACGGTCGGAACGATCGCGGAGCGCTCGAGAATGGCCACATGAGTATCGGGAACAAGAGTGATGGCGCGGCGTCCTTGATCAGGTTCACCGTCCAAGATGATTGTTCCCGAAATGGAAATTCCGACGCGAGTGCGGGTCACAACGGCATCGATATCGTCCAATTCCAATGTCGGAATAGCGTTCTCCCGCGAATCCTCGCGTACCTTTCGCTTATCGCGTCCAGCCGCCTTCTTGAACTGATCATCGAGGCCGGTGGGAACGACAACCGAGGAAGCCTTGGCCTCGGAAAGGAACTTTGCGATCGCGTCTTCGATTGCCTGATCATCGCGAGCTTCGACAACCTGCGCTGAGTAATCCTCAAGCTTCTCAATCATCTCAGCAACGACTTCATCCGAACCGGGTGCATGCTGGCCTTCGCGGATGTAGTTACGAGGAATTTCGCGGACAGGACGTCCCTCTTGTGAGCGCTCAATGGCCTCGCGCGCACGGGCGAGGATAGCGGTCTTCGCATCCATAACCATCTCAGGCCTCCTCAGTATTCGTGTGAGTAGTCATTCCGTGCTCACTTGCCAAGGGGAGATCCTTTGCTGGCGCATCTGAGCGCGGAGCCGAGGCATCTGAGTCGGGGTGAGTACGCCGCCACCACTGGCGGAATGTTTCCTTCGGAGCGACCGGAATATCGCGGGCAGTAGTCCACAGCGAGGCCGGGAAGGGAAGAGCACCGATCTTTCCCTTCTTCTTGGCAATACGGGTGGCCTTGACACCGGTCGTTGCCAACTCCCACGCCTTTGAATTGGACATGACAGGAGTGGAAGCACCCATCGCCAAATCCCAGATATCGGGCACGATGCTGTGCTTGACGTCCACGGTACGGGCACGCATATGGAGCAGGATGTTCGGAATCTTGATCTTGACCGGGCAGACCTCGCCACACGCACCGCACAGAGAAGACGCGAAGGGAAGGGTATGGACAGGATCCTTCTCATCCAAGCCCTGGGTGAGCTGCGGCGTGAGGATGGCGCCGATGGGGCCGGGGTAAACCGAACCGTAGGCGTGACCCGAAGTGTGCTGGTAGACCGGGCAGATATTCATGCAGGAACCACAACGGATGCATGCAAGGGCTTCGCGGCCAATGGGATCCGCAAGAGTCTTGGTGCGTCCGTTATCCATCAGGACCAGGTGGAATTCCTGCGGGCCATCACCCGGAGTCACTCCCGTCCACATCGAGGTGTAGGGGTTCATACGCTCACCCGTTGCAGAGCGGGGGAGAAGCTGGGAGAAGACCTCGATATCCTGGTAGCGAGGTACCAGCTTTTCGATACCCATCAATGTGATGAGTGTATCGGGAAGGGTCAGGCACATACGTCCATTACCTTCCGATTCGAAGACCGACACGGTTCCAGTTTCAGCGACACCCATGTTGGTGCCTGAAACCGCGACCTTGGCGTGCAGGAACTTCTTACGAAGGTGCGCGCGTGCGGCGGCCGTCAGTTCCTGTGGGTCATCAGAAAGATCACGCGGGGCGTCTTCCATCCGATCGAGGAAGATGCCACGAACCTCGGAACGGTTGCGGTGAATTGCAGGAACGACGATGTGGCTGGGCATGTCGTCAGCAAGCTGAACGATCATTTCTGCCAAGTCGGTCTCGCGTGCGGAAATACCTTCGTCTTTCAGAAACTCGTTCAGGTTCGTTTCCTGGGTTGCCATCGACTTGATCTTGACGACTTCGTCGACGCCCTTGGACTTGATGATGTCCGCGATGATGCGATTCGCTTCATGCTTATCGCGTGCCCAGTGGACGATGCCTCCGCGGGCGGTGACATTGCGCTCGAATTCTTCTAGGAGTTCGGGGAGTCGAGATTCGACCTCAAACTTGATCGCTTCTGCAGCGTCACGCAGATCTTCCCAGTCGGGCATTTCTGCAACGCGCAGACCACGCTTAGCGCGAATGGTGCGTGTAGCGTGGCCCAGATTGCGACGCATCTGAGTGTTTGCAAGGGTCTTATGCGCGGCCTCGGGGAAGGTGGGACCCCAGCGAAGAGTGTCTTCGGGGATCTCAACTGTCGTTCGCCATCCTCCGGTGTGAACCGCAGCATTGGAGTCATCACCCGAGGCAATCCCGGGCATACCGATGAAGGTTTCAGACATTTCAGATCACCTGTGCGCTTTCTGGAGCGAATGAAATGTTGCCAAGGAAGGGCTTGTCCTTGGTGGATGCAAGAATCTCTGCGAGGTGCATGGGGCGGATACCCGAGTTGAGTCGAGACAGGCCACCTCCGACGTGCATCAAGCAGGAGTAGTCACCCATGACCAGAACTTCGGCGTGCGTTGACATGACATTCGAGACCTTGTCAGCAAGCATCGCAGTCGAGGTTTCGGAGTTCTTCATGGCGAAGGTTCCACCAAAGCCACAGCAAACCTCAGCGTCGGGAAGGTCAACAAGCGTCAGACCTTCCACCGCGCGAAGCAGGCGGTAAGGGCGATCTCCCACTCGTGCAACACGCATTGAGTGGCAGGTCGGGTGATATGTCACGGTGTGGGGGAAGTAAGCACCGACATCTTCCAGGCCCAAGACATCGGTGATGAGCTCGGTGAGATCGTAGGTGTGTGCGGCAATCTGCTGGGAGCGCTTTGCAAGCTGATCGTCGCCAACGTGTTCAGCGACGAGTTTTTGCTCGTGTCGGGCTGCACCCGTGCAAGAGCCAGATGGAACCATGATTGCATCCCATTCGCCGTCAAGGACGGGT
>CALHID010000189.1 GCA_938030835.1 uncultured Actinomyces sp.
ACTCGGCCGTGTTGATCTGAATGCCGAGGCTGGTCTGGGAGGCCTTGAGGCCGTCGTATGCGGACTCGTTGAAGGACTTGTCATCCCAACCGCCTGCGTCCGAAACAGCGCAGGCCTTGAAGCTTGCGCCCTTCGATGCCGAGTCGGAGCTAGATTCTGACGAGGCCTTCTGGCCGGATGAGCACGCGGTCAGCGCGAGAGTTGCGACGCCGGCGACCGCAACAAATTTGGTGAGGGTCTTCATGCTGTATTTCCTCCACATAGGTTGTGTACATCCAGGGATGGATAGATGCGAGGATGCGATGAGACCCAGAATGGGCACATGCATCACCGCTTGCGAGAACGCATAAGTGTGCTGCGTTGACGCCCACTAATGAGTTTCACCCGCCACAATTAGGCGTGTCAAGGCGGATTGGATACAGCTCGGTAACGAATCTATAAAACTCATCTTTTCCGCATAAATGCAGTAATTATTCATTTCTGAATCACAGTTGCCCTCTCAACATGTGGGCACACTTGCACAAAAGCCCCGAAGCCTCGAAGACAAACGTTCTCACATTTGACACAGCTGACAAACACAGTGGGTGGCACAGCCATACGGCTATGCCACCCACATGCGAACTCAGTGCTCAATCAGATTGAGATCCTCATGAGTAGAGCATCCGTTTCAGTTCTTCTTGCGACGCAGAGCAACCCCTGCACCACCCAAGGCCAGAGCGGCCAAGACTGCAATTCCAGCTACGGAACCGGTCTTCGCAAGCTTCTTGCCCTTCGGGGCCTTCGGGTTCACCGCGGTGTTCGGCGTTGCAGGCTGCTGAACGGCGGGGCAAGCGACCGACACGGTCAAGCCTGCGGCCTCGGGAACAACAGTCCCAAAGTCGGTCTCAACGGTGACGGGCAGGGAGAGCACTCCCCCTTCGGGCTTGGCAGCGCACACCGACATCGGCAGCGAGGCCTTCAGAGTTGCCTGGCCTGCGCCATCGGTCGTGATGACCGAGGCCTCGTCTGAGGCATGCAATTCACGCAGCGAGTTATCGACACTTGCGCTGGCAACAACCGATCCGAAGGAGACCTTGACATTTTGGGTCTTTCCGGGGCCCTCGGAGAAGGACAGGCCACGCAAGGGCACAGTGAATTCCTGATCGGGAGTAAGCGTATCGCTGGGGAGCGTCACGCCGATTGCCTGCTTGAGAGTCGCAGCCTTAATGCCGTTGTGTGCGCCCAAGTACTCGTTGAACTTATCGCGGTCGAGGTTACCCAAAACCGTCTTCGTGCCACGGGTCAGAGCCGGGAAGGTGTCACCACCTGCGAGCAAGAAGGTCACGGATCCAACCGTGTACTCCTTGTTCATATCAATGGGTGCACCATTGACCAGCAGCGAGGTAATGCGCTCGCCATAGGGCTTAGAGGCATCGTAGGTGTACTGAACATTCTTCGACAGACCAAGCTTGAGCAGCGGGCGAGAGTTCTGAGAGTTCAGGTTCGTCTTCCACTGTTCTTCCAGAGCGTCCTTCACATCAGAGC
>CALHID010000190.1 GCA_938030835.1 uncultured Actinomyces sp.
ATCAACCCAACCCGGTAGGGGTGCGCCCCCGACAAGATCTGATGCCTGAGTTAGTGCTGCTTCCCTTGCGGCGGCGAGCGTCTTCTCAGGTGTATTTGTAGATAGCGCTCTATCCCTTTCCTGCGCGGCCTGGGCTAGGGCATGCTCCTTTTCCTCAAGCTGTGCCTCCGACAAGAACTGAATCGCATCGATACCGTTTTGCTCATTTTCGCCCATCAGCGCTTGGGTCTTACCGGCAGCGCTCAAGAAAGCAATGACCTCTGCATTTAGAGAGGTAATTGCGTCCTGGATTTCTTGAAGGGCAGTCGTATATTGCTGTCGAGCTGCGACGGGGCCTGACTCTTCGCCCCACTTGCCTGCTGTTTGGGCTGATGTCAGCGATGCGACCTTAGAGGTCGCCTGTCCCGCGAATTCGCCACGCGAGCTGTCTAGAGCTGATTGTGCGGCAGTAAATTCGTCGTTATTAACGCCAACTTCTCCGCTCATGCCGTCTCTCTTTCCGCCTCTTGCCCGTTAAAATCAGACAAAAACTACCTGCTCGTACATATTGAAAATACAAGATCGTTTTCAAAGGTGCACAAGCCCTTCCATATATGGGATTATTTTCGCGTAAAAGAGAACGTACGTCAAAGGAGGTTGAACTGTGGACCTTCCGCTCTGCGGCACCGTGATCCGCACCGTGTGGGGCGCGACCAGTGACATCGGCCCCGTACGTTCCTCGAATCAAGACTCTTGGCTGGTGCAAGAACCCCTCTTCGCGGTTGCAGACGGGATGGGCGGAAACACCGAAGGGGAACTCGCCTCGACAACTGCTCTTGAAGTGCTCTCTAACGCCCTCAGTCCCGAGGCCTTGGACGCAATTGACCCGAACCCGGCCGAGCTGGTAGGCGCGATCCGCGCGGCCGCAGAGGCTGTGGCCTCGTTAGGGGAGAAGGAGGACCCGGCTGCCCCGGGAACTACGCTGTGCGGAACCCTGACCATCGACCAAGACGGTCCGCAGTGGCTGACCTTTAATATTGGCGATTCTCGTGCCTATCTCATTGCTGCCGGCAGTATTGTTCAGCTCACGACGGACCACTCGGCACTTCAAGAAGCAAAAGAATTTGCGCAGCGCACAGGCGCAGACCTTGTTCTTCCCCCCTCGAATGTCATCACTCGCGCACTCGGTGCCGCAATGCCAGAACTCCCGCAGGCCGACTACGTCCTCACCCCCATGTGTGAAGGCGACGTTGTCTTGGTCTGTTCCGATGGAGTACACGGAGTTCTGAGCAACGAGGATATCCTCTCCACGGTCAGCGACAATGCTTCCCCGCAAGAAATTGCCAATGCCCTGGTTGACCACGCCTTAGCTGCAGGTACGCGCGATAACGCAACTGCCCTTGTTATCCGTGCACAATCGGTTGTGGGAAGCCGCTACGATGGGGACATACGCGCGAGCGTGCGTCCACGTATCCCAGTGCGACCCCTTCCGGTCACAACGGCGCGCCGCGCCCGATAGAGAAAAGAGTTTTCGAATGCTGCAATTGGGCCGCCATGCAGTTCGCGGTAACGGTGGGTTCATCGTCGCCGGCCCCCTGGGCTTTGCCCTGGTTCCCGCTGACCTCGCTGACTCCGCACAGCGCGTTGTCACCGATACCAACGAAGATCTGACAACCTGGGTTAATTCCGCTACAGCCAGCGGTTTGCCTTTCGCGCACATGGACCTGCGCGGCCCCGTTCCGCTTCTGTCCTTGGGTGGTAGCGCGAATGTTCGCGCAATTGCTCCCGGCTATGACACCCCCTTCACCTGGGGTGGCCCGCTGTCGATGTGGGAATTTGTGCCGGGCGAGTGGACGCTCATGGATATCGCATTGAGCGAGTTCGATGATGCTCAGCCGTGGGCACATTTTGCGACCTCTGAGGCCGAGGCCACTCAGGTCCGTATTGGCTACCCCGTCGAGCCCGAACTTCCCTCGGTCCCCGCGCTGGTGGAAGAGGAGAAGCCCGCTCAGGTTCAAGAACAATACGCTGAGGATGCCCCCTCCGCTGAAGAATCCGCGCCCGAAACTGAGCCCGAGGCCTCGCACACGGTGTGGGGAGCGGCCACGGAAGAAGCCCAGGAGCAGGAGGAAGCTGCTAAGCCTCAGGCCGCAGAAGAACCCGCGCCGAAGTATCTGTGGGCACCCGATCCGGAGGCGGAAGCAAGCGTTGCCGAGGAAACTCCGGATATTTATGCTGCAGGTGCTCAAGTTGCCGCCGCTCAGGCAGCAGTGACGCCGACCGCCGCTCCCGTTTACACCAGCCCCGAGGCCTTGGAAGAAACCATCACCTCTGAGGCTTTCGCGGCAATGCAGCAGGAAGCTTTGCAAGATACACCGCAGGCCAGCGCTGAGCCACAGGCCAGCGTTGAATTGGATGCTCCCTCACTCGAGCAAAACTTTGAGCCCAGTGCTTTCGTTGAAGAAGAAGCTTCCATCGAAGTTCCCGCCGACGAACCCGCAAAGGTAGAGGCACAGGCCGCGCAAGAACCGGTCGAGCAGGAAAGCCAGCCCGAAGCTGAAGAGGTTGCCTCGGCCTCGGAAATCGAAGAAACCCCGGCGTATGAGGAAACCCCGGCTGCGGAAACTCCGGCTGCGGAAACTCCGGCAGCAGGTGCGGTCCCTGCTTTTGAAGTCGATAACTCCGATAGCGGCGCAACGGTACTGCGACGCGTCACCGATGACTCGCAGCACGCGCAGGCCGGCTACCTGGTCTACGCGGGCGCTGCTCCCGTTGAACTCACTCACGACGTGATCTTGGGCCGCGACCCCAATGCCCGTGTCCTGACGGGACGTCCCTCGGCAACCGTTATGCGCGTGCCCAGCCCGGCAAACGAGATCTCGCGTTCGCACGCGGCCGTCATACCCAGCGGTTTTGGTTCCTGGATGCTCATGGATCTGGGAAGTGCGAATGGAACCCTGCTGCGTAGCTCGAATGGCAACGTTCAGGAAGTCCCCCCGCGCGTTACTGTGCCACTGAGCGACGGCGACGTTATTGATCTGGGAGAAAACGTCCTGGTTGAATTCATTGTTCGATAAAACAGTGACCATATGGTGAACGGGCCACCCGCGTAATTTCGCGGCGTGGCCTGCATCATTTGGCCACTACTTTTCCATTGGTTAGTATGTCAATACACAGGGTCCCGATGACGGGTACCCCCCGAAACAACGGAAGTTGAGGGACCAGATGGTCAAGTATGTATACGACTTCTCCGAGGGCGACAAGTCAATGAAAGACTTGCTCGGAGGTAAGGGTGCGAACCTGGCAGAGATGACGAAGCTCGGCCTGCCTGTTCCTCCCGGATTCACAATTACCACCGAAGCGTGCCGCGTCTACCTGCACGACGGCAAGGCCCCTGAAAGTCTTGATACTGAAGTGACCGTCGCACTTCGCAAGGTCGAAGAAGAAATGGGACGCAAGCTGGGCGATCCCAAGGATCCCTTGCTTGTCTCGGTCCGTTCGGGCGCAAAGTTCTCCATGCCCGGCATGATGGAAACCGTCCTCAACATTGGCCTGAACGACGAATCCGTCCACGGTCTTGCTGCTGTCAGCGGCAACGAGCGTTTCGCATGGGACTCCTACCGTCGACTGGTCCAGATGTTCGGCAAGACCGTTCTGGATATCGAAGGCGATCTCTTCTCTGACGCTCTGGACAACATGAAGAAGGAACGCGGCGTCAAGGGCGATACTGAGCTCACCGCCGAAGACCTCAAGAACTTGGTCGATATCTTCAAGACCATCGTCTACGAGCAGACCGGTGAAGAATTCCCGCAGGATCCTCGCACCCAGATGGACATGGCCATCGAGGCCGTCTTCCGTTCCTGGAACACCGAGCGTGCCCGCATCTACCGTCGTCGTGAGCGCATCCCCCACGACCTGGGCACCGCAGTCAACATCTGCACCATGGTCTTTGGCAACATGGGCGAAAACTCCGGCACCGGCGTGTGCTTCACCCGCGACCCCTCCACCGGCCACTCCGGTGTGTACGGCGACTACCTCGAGAACGCACAGGGCGAAGACGTCGTTGCAGGTATCCGCAACACCCTCTCCCTGGCCGATCTTGAGAAGATCAACAAGCCGGTCTACGACGAGCTGCGCGGAATCATGCACAAGCTCGAAACCCACTACCGCGACCTGTGCGACATCGAATTCACCATCGAGCGCGGCAAGCTGTGGATGCTCCAGACCCGTGTCGGCAAGCGTACCGCTGCTGCAGCCTTCCGCGTCGCCGTCCAGCTGGTCGACGAAAAGCTCATCACCCGCGACGAGGCCCTGGGCCGCGTGACCGGTGACCAGCTCACCCAGCTGATGTTCCCGCAGTTCGATGCCTCTGCATCCAAGGAACTCATTGCTCGCGGTATGGCTGCCTCCCCGGGCGCAGCTGTTGGCCGCATCGTCTTCAATAACGCTCAGGCCGAGGCCTCGGCAGCAGCAGGCGTCAAGTGCGTGCTGGTCCGCCGTGAGACCAACCCTGACGATCTGCCCGGCATGGTCGCAGCCGAGGGCGTTCTGACTGCTCGTGGTGGCAAGACCTCGCACGCCGCAGTGGTTGCGCGCGGCATGGGTAAGACCTGTGTCTGTGGCGCTGAAGCCCTCGAGATCGATGCCGAGGCCGGAACCGTTACCGTCGCAGGCCGTGTCCTGACCGGCGAAGACACCATCGCAATCGACGGCCAGACCGGTGAGATCTTCCTGGGCGAGGTCCCCGTGACCGACTCCCCGGTGACCACCTACCTGAGCCACGGCCTCGAAGCTGGCCTGGCTGCAGCAGCTGGCGATCCCGGTACCTCCGAACTGATCGAGGCTGTCCACCGCATCCTCACTCACGCCGATGAGGTTCGTCGCCTGCAGGTGCGCGCTAACGCCGATACCCCCGAGGACTCGCAGCGTGCACTGGAGTTCGGTGCACAGGGCATCGGCCTGTGCCGTACCGAGCACATGTTCCTGGGCTCGCGTCGTCCGCTGGTTGAGCGCGTCATCCTCTCCGAGGAAGGCTCTACTGAGCGTCAGGAAGCATTCGATGCCCTGGAGAAGCTGCAGAAGGAAGACTTCCTGGCAATGCTCGAGGTCATGGACGGCAAGTCGATGACCGTGCGCTTGATCGACCCGCCGCTGCACGAGTTCCTGCCCCAGCTCACCGAGCTCGAGGTCAAGGTTGCACTCGCCAAGGCTGCTGGCACCGTTGATCCCGCAGATGAGGAAATGCTGGTCACCGTGCGTCGCTTCCACGAGCAGAACCCCATGCTGGGCCTGCGTGGTGTGCG
>CALHID010000191.1 GCA_938030835.1 uncultured Actinomyces sp.
CCAGCAGATGGCCTTCCTCAACAAGGGCCTGCGCATCACCCTGACCGACGAGCGCGAGTCCGCCACCGACGAAGGCGACGAAATCGCAGGCGGCGAGGAGGCCTCGGACAAGAAGACCAAGGGCCACCGCACCGTCACCTACTGCTACGAACACGGCCTGCGCGACTACGTCGAATACCTCGACTCCGCCAAGAAGTCCGACACGATCAACAACGAGATCATCGACTTCGAAGCCGAAAACGACGAAGGCACCATGAGCGTGGAAATCGCCATGCAATGGACCACCGCCTACTCCTCCTCCGTCCACACCTTCGCCAACACCATCAACACCACCGAAGGCGGCATGCACGAGGAGGGCTTCCGCACCGCGCTGACCTCCCTCGTCAACCGCTACGGCCGCGACAAGGGCATCATCCGCGACAAGGACGACAACCTCACCGGCGACGACGTGCGCGAAGGCCTGACCGCCGTCATCTCCATCAAGCTCACCGAGCCACAGTTCGAAGGCCAGACCAAGACCAAGCTCGGCAACACCGAAGCGCGAACCTTCGTTCAGCAGCAGGTCTACTCCAAGCTCACCGACTGGTTTGATGCTCACCCGGCGGATGCCAAGGCCATTATCCAGAAGGGCCAGGCAGCTCAGGCTGCGCGTGTTGCCGCTCGAAAGGCGCGCGAAGCTACTCGTCGTAAGGGCGTACTGGAGTCGGCCTCGATGCCCGGTAAGCTGCGCGACTGCTCTTCACGCGTTCCCGAAGAATGCGAAATCTTCATCGTCGAGGGTGACTCCGCAGGCGGCTCGGCCGTTGGCGGACGCGATCCCGAACACCAGGCAATTTTGCCGATCCGAGGCAAGATTTTGAACGTGGAAAAGGCTCGCCTGGACCGCGCACTGAGCTCGGATACGATTCGCTCCCTGATCACCGCATTCGGAACGGGAATCGGTGAAGACTTCGACTTGGCGAAACTGCGCTACGGCAAGATCGTCATCATGGCCGACGCCGACGTTGACGGTCAGCACATTGCAACCCTGTTGCTCACCCTGCTGTTCCGCTACATGCGTCCCCTGGTTGAACAGGGACACACCTTCATCGCTATGCCTCCGCTGTACCGCATCAAGTGGTCCAACGCAGAGCACGAATTCGCTTACTCAGACAAGGAACGCGACGACATGCTTGCCGCGGGAGCCGCTGCAAATCGCAGGCTTCCCAAGGAAGGCGGCATCCAGCGCTACAAGGGTCTGGGTGAGATGAACGATCACGAGCTTTGGGAAACCACCATGGATCCCGAGCACCGCATCCTCAAGCAGGTCACTCTCGAAGATGCAGCAGATGCCGATGAAACCTTCACCATCTTGATGGGCGACGACGTCGAGAGGCGCCGCACGTTTATCCAGCGCAACGCCACCGACGTGCGCTTCCTCGACATCTAAAGCCCAGCGATGAGGCCACGACGCACGCGGCCTCGTCAGTAGAAAACGAAACGAAGGACCAAAGTGAGCGACGAACAAACAGTCGATGCCGGACATATCCGCGACGTCGAACGTATTCGCCAGGTCGACCTGCAAAAGGAAATGCAGCGCTCCTACCTCGACTACGCCATGAGCGTTATTGTCGGACGCGCGCTGCCCGATGTTCGTGACGGACTCAAGCCCGTCCACCGCCGCATCCTCTACGCGATGTACGACGGCGGTTACCGTCCCACCTCTTCATTCTCGAAGTCATCGCGCATCGTCGGTGACGTCATGGGTAACTACCACCCCCACGGCGACGCAGCGATCTACGATGCACTTGCGCGCCTGGTGCAGCCCTGGTCGTTGCGCTACCCCTTGGTCGCCGGTCAGGGTAACTTCGGTACCCCCGGTAACCTGGGCCCCGCAGCACCGCGTTACACCGAATGTAAGATGGCCCCTCTGGCCATGGAAATGGTCCGTGACATCGACGAAGAATGCGTTGATTTCCAGGACAACTACGATGGCCGCAACCAGGAACCGACCATTCTTCCCTCGCGTTTCCCCAACGTCTTGGTGAATGGTTCGGAAGGTATCGCCGTCGGTATGGCGACCCGCATCCCCCCGCACAACCTGCGTGAGGTTGCGCGCGGCGTGCAGTGGGCGCTTGAGCACCCCGAGGCCTCGCGAGAGGAACTCCTTGAGGCCCTCCTCAAGCTGATCCCCGGCCCCGACTTCCCAACGGGTGCAACCATTTTGGGACACCGCGGAATTGAAGACGCATACCGTACGGGACGCGGTTCCATCACCCAGCGCGCGGTTGTCAATGTGGAGGAAATCCACGGACGCCAGTGCTTGGTGGTCACCGAGCTTCCCTATCAGGTCAACCCCGACAACCTGGCTGACAAGATTGCTCAGCTGGTTCGTGATGGTCAGATCCAAGGTATTGCGGATATTCGCGATGAAACTTCCGGCCGTACCGGTCAGCGACTGGTCATTGTCCTCAAGCGTGATGCAGTTGCCAAGGTCGTTCTAAACAACCTGTACAAGCGCACCTCGCTGCAGGAAAACTTCTCGGCGAACATGCTTGCGCTGGTCGACGGTGTGCCACGAACCCTGTCGATTGACGGCTTTATCCGCCACTGGGTTGCTCACCAGATCGATGTGATTGTTCGCCGCACGCAGTTCCGTCTGCGTAAGGCTCAAGAGCGTCTGCACATCTTGAACGGCTACCTCAAGGCCCTAGATGCATTGGATGAGGTCATTGCCCTGATCCGTCGCTCGCCCACGGTCGATGAGGCACGTAGCGGCTTGATGGAGCTGCTGGATGTTGATGAGATCCAAGCCGACGCAATCCTCGCCCTGCAGCTGCGCCGACTGGCAGCTCTGGAACGTCAGAAGATCTTGAATGAGCACGCCGAACTGCGCGCCCGCGTTGAAGATCTGCAGGACATCTTGGCCAAGCCCGAGCGTCAGCGCGCAATCATCTCCGAAGAACTTGGCGAAATCGTTGAGAAGTTCGGCGATGAGCGTCGCACCACCATCGTTCCCTTCGATGGGGAAATGTCGATGGAAGACCTCATCCCCGAAGAGGATGTCGTCGTCACCATCACCCGCGATGGCTTCGCAAAGCGCACTCGTACTGACAACTACCGTTCTCAGAAACGAGGCGGTAAGGGAGTTCGCGGCACCCAGCTGCGCGGTGATGACGTGGTTGAGCACTTCTTTGTCACGACCACGCACCACTGGCTGCTGTTCTTCACAAACCTCGGTCGCGTGTACCGTGCGAAGGCCTACGAGATTCCCGAAGGCGGTCGCGACGCCAAGGGTCAGCACGTTGCAAATCTTCTGGCATTCCAGCCGGAAGAGCGCATTGCGCAGGTCTTGGCGATCCGCACCTACGAGGACGCACAGTACTTGGTGCTGGCAACGAAGTCCGGCCTCGTGAAGAAGACCCCGCTGGAGATGTACAACTCTCCGCGAAGCGGCGGCATCATTGCCGTTAACCTGCGTGAGGACGAAGAGGGCAAGCCGGATGAGCTGGTTTCGGCTCAGCTGGCTAATGCCGATGACGATCTGCTGCTGGTGTCTCGTGATGGCCAGGCCGTGCGCTTCGCCGCAACGGATGAGCAGCTGCGACCCATGGGTCGTTCCACCTCCGGCGTTCGCGGTATGAAGTTCCGCGGCGATGATGAGCTCTTGACCATGGATGTTCCTCGCGAGGGAACGGACCTGCTGATCGTGACCGATTCCGGTTACGCCAAGCGCACTCCCATTGAGGAATACCCGACCAAGGGTCGTGGAACCATGGGTGTACGCGTGGGTCGTCTGGTTGAAGAGCGTGGCGGACTTGTTGGCGCGTTGGTTGTTGATCCTGAAGAAGACATCATGGTCATCACCGAGTCCGGCAAGCTTGTCCAGGTCAATGCCTCGGATGTGCGCCCGACTGCGCGTAACACCATGGGTGTCATCTTTGCCCGTCCCGATGAGGATGACCGAATCATTGCAGTGACTCGTAACCCTGAGCGCGACATTGATGAAGAAGAGTCCGAGGAGGCGCAAGCACAGGACAATTCTTCGCAAAGTAATGACGAAACCCCTGCTGAGGATGTAGCGTCAGAGCATGACGACTCACAGGAGGTCCAGGAATGAGTGATCACGCATCGAACGACCGCGATGACCTTCCCCGCCAGGTAGACCTCGCCATTGTGCGAGTGGACCCCTGGGGAGTCATGAAGGTTGCCTTCCTGCTCAGCGTGGCATTGGGTATCGCACTGGTCGTTGCAGTCATGATCCTGTGGCTCATGCTCAACGCCATGCATGTCTTCGCCTCAGCGGAAAGCTTCCTGCAGTCCATTGGCGCATCGCAGATGGTCTCGCTTCTGGATTACGTCAGGCTTCCGAAGGTCATGGCCTACACGACTCTCATTGCGGTCATGAACGTTGTGCTGCTGACTGCACTGTCGGCGTTGGGAACCTTCCTGTACAACTTGGTTGCCTCGCTGGTCGGTGGCATCAAGGTGACACTGATGGATGAGTGAGCTTTAAGTTCGACTGTGTGGGGGTTGGTGCGTGGCACCGACCCCCACACGTGTATTCAGGCCGTTCTTGTGGCGGTTCAATCTCTTTCTTATAGCGGTTTGACACGGGGAACGCTAATGAGTGGGCGACGTCACCAGAAAACAATTTTGCGTGAGTCACCATGCGCATGTACTATTTAACGCGTGCCTTTCGGCATGGCAATGGGCCTATAGCTCAGTAGGTTAGAGCGCAGTCCTGATAAGACTGAGGTCGGTGG
>CALHID010000192.1 GCA_938030835.1 uncultured Actinomyces sp.
AAGGATCTGGTACGAGAATTCCGTGTAGGAAATACCCTCGTCGGAAGCAATACGGCGCGCAACAATATCCTTGTTGAGCATAGTGCCAACACGGAAGTACTTACCGATTCCACGCAAGAGATCGATAGCGCTCATCTCTTGCGTCCAATCGAGGTTGTTCACCATTCGCGCTGCTGCGGGCCCCTCGAAGTCAAGGAAACGAGAAATCTGCGCATGCAAGCGATCCGCCCAGCCCTGAACAACTTCAGTGGGCTGGAGTTGACGCTCACCGCTTTGACGCGGATCGCCAATCTGGCCCGTTGCACCACCCACGAGTGCAAGCGGACGGTGTCCTGCAAGTTGCAGGTGACGCATAACGATCAGCTGAACAAGGTGACCATGGTGAAGTGAAGGAGCTGTCGGATCATAACCGCAATAGAAAGTGACCGGGCCCTGCGCAAAGTGAGCACGAAGTGCATCAAGATCAGTGTGCTGAGCAATCAGACCACGCCATTGGAGGTCGTCAATAATATCGGTCACGGAAATACCTTCTTCTAGTTGGAATACGTGCGCAATACAGTGTACGGGAAAAGGCTCGCCCTAAAGGACGCGTCTTATTTGTGTCTCACGAGGCAGCGTGTTGACCTGCGTAGCCGGCGGCAGCTAGACGACGTGAGGCCTCGTCTCCACGTCGAGGCGGGTGAAAATCAATTGATTCTGCTCGGACCTTCAGCCAGGTAGCAAAAGCAACGAAAAGAACCCAGTTACCCTCAGTGAGCAAACGAGACTCGGTGAACGACTGGACGAACATCGCGAGCATAAGAACAGCGGCGAGGACGGGGATCAGATCGCTCTCAAGATCGCGGAGGGCTACACGGAAGATACGAATCATGACCCACAACACCGCAAAGGCCAGGAGCATAAGCCCAACAATGCCAGTCTGGAATAGCGCCTCGATATAGGCGTTATGCGCCTGCATGGTCGGAGTACCATCCGGGCGAACAACAAGATTTTTGAACAGAGGTAACCACGGAGGCCACATCACAACCCATCCCCAGCCAAGAAGGGGATGCTCGGTCCACAATTGCAAAAGCTTCGCCCAAATAACACCGCGTCCGGTCATATCAGGACTACGTCCCAATATCTCGGTTACCTGGTCCTTCATCACAACAGCCACCAGCAGGAAACTGGCAGCAGCGGTCAAAGCCACACGAACAGCGAAACGTCGCTCATAGAAACCGAGATGACGGATGATCAAAAGAAAGACGAGTGCACTGAGGGAAACCAGCATGGCAACGAACACTGTTGCCGAACCAGTGAGAATGAGAATGCCAACGCAGGCACACACCCACAGTAAATTGCAAATGTGCTGATTTCGATCCTGAATCCAGAAGACAAGCACACATAGAAGCAGTAAGAGCGCAATAAACGCTAAAGGATTGCGGTTTCCCACGAAACCTTGAATCGGCCCTCCCCTAAACAGGGAGTCATTGATCCAGTAATAGAGCTCTGGAACTTCTTTCCAATGGCGCATATACACGGGAGGAATTCGATGGCCAACGAAGAGCGAAACCCACAGCTCAAGAACATACGACAGAACAACGACGATCTTCATCGCATCCATGAATACTTTCAGCATCTGTCGAAGCGGAAAAGCAATTGCCACAAGTACCCCCGCCGAGCTCGTTGCAAGAGTGATCAGAGCTGAGGCAAAAGTTTCAAGACGGTACTGGCTCCAAATCACTGACAGACAGCAGAGCACGATGAAGGAAGAAACAGACAGCGAAATCCTTCGCAAGGTCACGCGTCGTCCAGCAAGAAAAAACACGACCCAGCATGCAAGCAGCACCAAAACGGTGATGATGCCGAAACCGAGCCAACCAAATGTGTTACGAACCCCTTGGCCAGCAAAGGCCAAGAAGAAAATCGCGACCCCCGCAATGGGCAGCAGCGACTCGGCTCGAGAGCTAACTGTTGTATTCACGCATGTCCTCAAGACAGAAAGAAATTCTAGTAGGGAGAATAGCGGCAAGAAGCCGTGCCCGCTAGCGACAGGCTAGCGGGCACGGCTGTGTTTGATGAAAACCTAAGAATCGATCGTTCTTAGAGTGCGATCGGGTGGGTTCCTCCCCCAGCTAAGGATGTCAGGTAGTCCTGAGCATTAAGGGCACCCTGAGCACTGGTGCAGATAATCAAGACGGTGTCGTCACCAGCAATCGTTCCAACAACGTCGTCAATGCGCGCAACATCAAGAGCAGAACCTAGAAGGTTCGCTGCTCCAACAAGAGTGCGCAAAACCAATTGATTTCCCACGCATGTTGAGGTGACAAGGAGAGTTTGAAGCCACCGCTGAAGGCGTTCAACACTGGCTTCAGCCTCATGAGATTGTGAACCATCAGCATTGGGAACCGAGTAAATCAGCGCACCACTACGATCACGCATCTTTGTTGCTCGCATTTCCATGAGATCGCGAGAAAGGGTGGCCTGAGTGACTTCAATTCCCTGGCTGCCCAATGCGCTGCGAAGCTGTTCTTGTGAACTAATTGTTTGGGAGACCAAAAGATTTCGAATCGCCGCGTGGCGCCCAGCCTTCGTCTGAGGTGTCGCTTCAGATGACATCAAAACCCCTTAACTACGTCCGTGAATCGACATTGACTCCACTCCCGTTGCACCAGTGTAAGCGAGAAACGGGCCGTGTGCGAAAATCTTCGCGCACACGGCCCGTTTCCTAAGCGATGCAGGAGTCAGCGATACCTCAGTCCTGCTTTAGTTGCTGTGCAATGGAGTCTGCCCACTGATCAATCGCATTCCAATCACGGAAATCGCCTTCAACAGCACCTGCAAGTCGAACAATCGCACGCTCACGCAGCGACAAGATCGAAGGATCATATCGGCCAGCGAAGGAGCGCAATTCCTTTGCATCGACACGGGTGAGCACAGGACCGATCCTGCTGGGATCTTGCGGAACATGCTTGGGAACACCATTCATACCGACGGAGAAGGCCCACACGGGTAGCTTATGAAGCTGCTGAGCAAAACGTTCCATAAAGTCGTGAGCTTCAGGCAGCCACTGGGTCATGTACACAGCAGATCCGCAGATCACCGCATCAAAACCATCAAGTGAGTCAACCTCTTCGGGAGACTTGCGGACAACCTCAAAGCCATCGCTGGTCAGACGGCGTGCAATCGCGTCCGCAACTTCAATGGTTGCACCGTGATGTGAAGCCGCTGTTACTAAAACCTTCATTAACTACTCCTTCGCGCCAATAACCACATTAATCCTAGCAAGAGGAAACTTGATCATCCGCGCAGCGTTGCCCCAAGAACCTTTCCTGTCTTACTGACGATGTCAGCACGAACTTTCTGCACCTCATCCGGAGTCAAGGTGTGATCGCCGGCGCGAAGGCGCACAGAGAAGGCAAGGGAACGGAAACCTTCAGGAACCTGATCGCCCTCGTAAATATCAAAGAGGACCAGATCTTCGATCAACGCGCCCGCGGCCTGGCGAATGACCTGCTCAACACGCGACACAGGAACCTCCGTCGGAACAACCAGTGCAAGGTCTTCCTTCGCTGCGGGATATGTCGAGACAGGCTTTACCTGCAGGGGCTCATTGCTCATCACAGAGATCAATGCATCAACGTCAAGCTCGAGGGCGCAGGCGCGTGCAGGCAATCCAAAAGCCTTACACGCCTTCGGTGAGAGCTCACCAGCGAGGGCAAGTTCGACACAATCTTTACCCTGACGGGCGAAGATGCGAGCAACTCGACCCGGGTGCCAAGGAGCGACCTCAGCGGGATCCGTTGCGGCCTCGGGAAGTCGAGGCCCCTTAAGCGTTGAGGGTTCGGCAAGCCAGGCACGCGTCACCTCGACGCGCACTCCCAGTTGATCGCAGATTGAGCGCGCGATCTCGACCGCATCTGCCCAATCGAAATTACGTTGAGAATCAAGAATTCCCGCGGGACGGGCGTTACCAGCAAGCACTGCACCAACATGCCAGGGCTGAGAAGGAGTCCCCGCCTCAAGCGCGGCAAGTTGTTCGTCACTGGGACGGTGCTCTGCAGAAATCAATCCGGTGGGAACAACACCCTCGGGATGAACAACCTTTGCGATCTCGAAAATCGCAACCGAAGGGATACCGCGAGCCCAGTTACGTGCGGCGGTATCCAGCAAGGTATCCAAAACCGAAGTGCGAAGCAGGGGCGCATCATCGGCAAGCGGATTACGCAGCTTCACAGCGCGACGGCGAGGATCATTCGCACTCAGGCCCTGCTTATCGAAAGAGTCTGAAACGAAGGGATAACTTTCCACCTCGGTAAGCCCAGCGTGGGCCAACCCTTGAGCCACCAAACGACGTGCGCGCTGGGCAGTAGTCAAGCCAGTACCTGCGGGTGCCGTCGGTAAGACCGAGGGGATACGGTCATAGCCATCCAAACGGGCGATCTCTTCCACGAAGTGTGCAGAACCCGTGAGATCAGGCCGCCATGAAGGAGGAGTCACACGAACGCACTGTCCATCAATATCCTCAAGGACACATCCGACCTGTTCAAGCAACTCACAAACGCGCTTGGGAGAATAGGAAACACCAGTCAGACGCTCAGCATCGCTCAATGCAAACTCATAGCTGGTTGGCGCTGGCAAGGTGTTGAGATCAAAAACTGCTCGATCGGCCTGACCGCCACCGTATTGAACAAGCAGATCAACAGCGCGCTGCGCAGCAACCGCAGGAAGGAGCGGGTCAGTTCCACGCTCAAAACGCTTCGCTGCCTCAGAGTGCAGCTTGTGACGGCGCGAAGAACGAGCGACCGAAACCGCATCGAAGTGTGCAGCTTCGAGGAGGATATCCGTCGTCGATTCCTCGACCTCGGAATAGGCTCCACCCATCACACCGGCGATACCCAAGAGCCGCGAGCCTTCTTCACCACTGGGCGAATCAGAAATCACCAAATCTTCGGGATCCAAGGTGCGCGTGACCTCGTCCAAAGTTGTCAACTCTTCACCTGCGCGAGCACGGCGAACCACAATCGGTGCAGCGAGTGCGGATAGATCATAGGCGTGCATAGGCTGCCCCAGATCCAGCATGATGTAGTTCGTAATATCGACCGCCAGAGACAAGGAACGCATCCCTGCCATCTCCAAACGCTCGACCATCCAACGAGGAGTGGGAGCCTTGGGGTTGACACCGCGAACAATGCGGGTCACGAAACGGTCCGCACCCACGCGCCCGTGGATGGGAGCATTGTCAGCAACAACCACGGGGAAACCGGCCTCGTTAGCCTCGGGAACCGAGGTCACAAGAGTCCCCACAAGACCCGGATCACGGAAGGCTGCACCCGTCGAATGTGAGAACTCGCGAGCGACGCCTCGCATCGAGAAGCAGTACCCACGGTCCGGAGTGACGTTAATTTCCAGAACTTCTTCACCCAAGCCAAGGAAGGAAATTACGCTGTGGCCAACTGCGGGCAGCTCTGCGTCGGGGAAATCCTTCTGCAAGATGATGATGCCGTTATGGTCGTCGCCCAAGCCGAGTTCACGCGCCGAGCACATCATGCCATCAGAAACATGGCCGTAGGTCTTTCGGGCAGCAATTTCAAAGGGGCCGGGAAGAACCGCACCCGGAAGTGAGACAACAACATAGTCGCCGACCTCGAAATTGTGTGCGCCGCAAATAATGCCACGTGATGGGAGATCACTAGGTTCTTTTCCCGTGCCGGGAGCGTCATTGTGCTCCCCAACATCGACACGGCAGTAATTCACAAGCTTGCCGTTCGAGGCTTCGAACTCATCGCGCGTCAGAACACGTCCGACGACAAGCGGACCGCTGACACGAGCCGGGTGAATAGTCTCTTCCTCAAGCCCGACGCGAACCAGGGCGGCTGCGAGCTCCTCGGTGGTCATTGCCGGATCTGCGTCAACGTAGTCACGCAGCCAGCTCATTGGAACCATTGGCATGTCAGTTGCCCCTTCCCAGTCCATTAACGCCGAATTGCTCGGAGAAGCGCACATCGCCCTCGACAATGTCATGCATGTCTGCAATACCGTCTCGCAGCATCAGGGTTCGTTCGACACCAACACCGAAGGCAATACCCGTGTAAACCTCAGGATCGATACCCGTTGCTCGAAGAACATTGGGGTTGACCATTCCACAACCACCCCATTCGATCCAGCCGGCTCCGCCCTTCTTTTGCGGGAACCATAGGTCCATCTCGGCGCTCGGCTCAGTAAACGGGAAGAATGACGGACGCAAACGGGTCTTTGCATCAGGGCCGAACATGTGACGCGCAAAGTGGTCAAGAACGCCCTTAAGATGCGCCATTGTCAGACCGCGATCAATTGCGAGGCCCTCAACCTGGTGGAAAACCGGGGTGTGTGTCGCGTCCAACGCATCCGAGCGGAAAACCTTACCGGGGCATGCCATGTACAGGGGGACGCCTCGAGAAAGAATCGAACGCGATTGCACGGGCGATGTGTGCGTACGCATCACGAGGTGGCCATCTTCTTCATTTTCACCACCGACGCTGCGTCCATCAATGTAGAGCGTGTCCTGCATCTGGCGCGCGGGGTGATCGATATCGAAATTCAACGAGTCGAAGTTGAACCACTCGTGTTCAATTTCCGGTCCTTCGGCAATCTGCCATCCCATTCCGACGAAGAAATCCGAAATCTCTTCCATAATCGTTTCCAGGGGATGACGTGCACCTTGGCGCTCACGCACGGTGGGAATAGTGACATCTACAGCTTCGCTGACCAGGACCTGCGCGTCATGGCGTTCCTGAAGAAGCTCCTGACGCTCATCCAATGCCTGGGTAATGCGCGAGCGGGCACCTCCCAGAAGACGACCAGCAACGCCTCGATCTTTCGGCTCCAATTGCCCAATTCCGCGGTTTGCCTGGACAAGAGCAGCTGAGTCTCCCATAAATTCCAGGCGAACTGCCTTCAATTCATCGAGGGTTTCGGTACGAGCAATAGCTGAAGTCGCTTGAGTGACGAGCTCTTCAATTGCCTGCTCATCCAAGGGATTGAGGCCACCAGCGGTGCCGGTCATGTCCTACTCTCCTATGATTGGTGTCAGCATTTTTCCTCGTCAAAATACGAGGGTTTTCTTCATTGTAGGTCAACAGCTTCTTCTGGCTGGAACGAAGCCGTAGTGCGGACTAGGCTCATAGGGCGACGAAAGGAAAAGAATGACGGGTTACCTTGCTGACGACTCAGCGCCTCGCGCGGATGCTTCACCCTCCCCTTCTCAGGCTTCCCAAGGCCCTCTGGATAAGAAACGGATTCGTATCCAGCACCTTCAGGCAGCAAAGGAGCAGGGCGTCAAGATTTCGATGTTGACGGCCTATGACGCACTCACTGCTTCGATTTTTGATCAGGCCGGGATCGATATGATCTTGGTGGGAGATTCACTGGGCAACGTTGTTCTGGGATATTCATCGACGCTACCGGTCACGATTGAGGACATGGAACGCGCCACTTCTTCCGTTGCCCGGGCAAGTAAACGCGCTTTCATCGTCGCGGACCTCCCCTTTGGTAGTTACGAGGCCTCCCCCGCCCAGGCGCTCACAAACGCAGTCCGCCTGATGAAGGCAGGTGCACACGCTGTCAAGCTCGAGGGCGGTGTACAGCGCGCAGAAACCGTCAAGCTCCTCACCGAGGCCGGTATTCCAGTCGTCGCACACTTGGGCTACACGCCTCAATCTGAAAACGCTTTGGGTGGGCCTCGCGTTCAAGGCCGCGGTGAAGGTGCACAGGTCCTTGCTCATGATGCCCATGTATTAGCTAGCGCAGGCGCTTTCGCAGTGGTCTTTGAAATGGTCCCCGAACCAATCGCTACTCAACTGAGTCAAGAACTTTCGATCATTACGATTGGAATCGGCGCGGGTCCTCACACCGACGGACAAGTTTTGGTCTGGTCGGATATGGCCGGAATGACCTCATGGTCCCCTTCCTTTGCACGCCGTTTCGCGCAGATTGGTCAAGAGCTTCACTCCGCAACACAAAGCTATATCTCCTGTGTACGCGACGGCTCATTCCCCTCGCCCGAGAACTACCGAACAAACTAAGGACTACACCGCAATGTCGCACTCAACTGGTGCCGAGCGCGCCCCGCTTGGCAATCTCAAACCTGGAAAAATTTCTCCGCGTCGTCCCGTCCCGGCACACATTGATCGTCCGGAATACATGTACCACTCGGGTCCGGAAGTCATCACTGCCTCTGATATCAAGACACCTGAAACCATCGAGAAAATTCGTAAAGCCGGCCAAATCGCAGCACAGGCACTCCAGGCGGTGGGGGAAGCAATTCGTCCTGGGGTAACCACTGACGAGTTGGATCGAATTGGCCACGATTTCATTATTTCGCGCGATGCCTACCCCTCATGCTTGGGGTACATGGGATTTCCGAAGTCCCTGTGCACCTCAATCAACGAAGTAATTTGCCACGGCATCCCCGATGATCGCCCACTTGAAGATGGCGACATCATCAATGTTGACATCACCGCTTACTACGACGGCGTGCACGGAGATACATGCGCAATGTTCGAAGTCGGGACCGTTGATGAAGAATCCCATCTTCTGATCGAACGTACACGTGAAGCGATGATGCGAGGCATCAAGGCTGTTCGCCCTGGTCGAGAGATCAACGTGATTGGCAGGGTCATTGAATCCTACGCACATCGTTTCAACTACGGTGTTGTTCGCGACTACACCGGACACGGTGTCGGCGAGGCCTTCCACTCGGGTCTGATTGTCCCCCACTACGACACTGCTCCCGCACACAGCGAAGTCATGGAAGAAGGCATGGTTTTCACCATTGAGCCCATGCTGAATCTGGGCGGAGTTGAATGGGAGCAATGGGATGATCAGTGGACAGTCGTGACAAAAGATCGCGGCCGCTCTGCACAGTTCGAACACACAATCGTTGTCACAGAAAACGGCGCTGAAATCCTGACGCTTCCATAATTCTGACGTGAATTTTAACGATCCGACAAAGACGGTTATCCTTAGAGAAACAGCCTTCGAAGGAGAACAGCATGACACTTGCATGTGGAATTGATATTGGCGGTTCAGGTGTCAAGGGTGCCCTTGTTGATCTTGAAACAGGCACCTACTCCTGCGAAAGCGTAGTGATCGAAACCCCGACCCCTGCGACTCCCGATTCGGTTGCCCAGGTCTGCGGTGATCTTCTACGCCAGCTTGGCGTCACCGATGATATCCCAGTCGGAATCACCTTCCCCGCGCCAATTATTCATGGACGAGTTCCCTTTATGGCGAATCTTGATCCAACATGGGCAGGAATCGATGTTGTCGAACTGATGGATCGCCACTTGGGGCGAACCATTGTTGCTCTGAACGATGCCGATGCCGCCGGATTAGGTGAAGCGATCTACGGCGCCGCTAAAGATGTTCCCGGAGTTGTCATTGTCACCACTCTTGGAACAGGAATTGGATCGGCCATCATCAATGATGGTGTTTTACTTCCGAATTCGGAACTTGGTCACCTTGAGATTGACGGCCACGATGCCGAAACCCAAGCTTCTGCGGGTCAGAAGACCGCTCAGAAACTGGATTGGGTCACATGGGCGGGCCGTCTCCAGCGTTACTACTCGCACGTTGAGATGCTCTTCTCCCCCGACCTTTTCGTTATTGGTGGCGGAGTGAGCGCTAATCACGAGAAGTTCCTCCCCTTGCTGAACCTCCGCACTCCCACTGTCCCAGCAAAGCTACGTAATACCGCCGGTATTGTTGGTGCAGCTTACGAGGCCGCGCGCGGGGCTCATAAGTAGACGGATACCATCGACTGACAAATAAACAAAAAGGTGTGGCCGCTCGGGTTAACGAGCGGCCACACCTGCATAACAGCCGGCCTGTACGCCGGGTTCTGTTCTACGTATTCGTAGTGGCGACCATCTATCTAGGACCACCGTTGCCGATGGTCTCAAGCAACCTACCCGCAGACAACGAAGGGGCACCTCTTAACGTCTGCTGCTCGGTCTTGCTCCGGATGGGGTTTACCTAGCCGATACGGTCACCCGTATCGCTGGTGAGCTCTTACCTCACCGTTTCACCCTTACTGCACTATGCAGCGGTTTGTTTTCTGTGGCACTAGCCCGCGAGTCACCTCGGGTGGCTGTTAGCCACCATCCTGCCCTGTGGAGCCCGGACGTTCCTCGAGACAAAAGTCGCGCGGCCGCCCAGCCGACTGACATGCACAGGGAATTTTAGCGCGTTTCCCACTAGTGTGGAGGCGTGGAAATTTGGCTACCCCCATCCGAAGGAAAGAACCCGCCTGGAGAAGGTCCATCTCTTAACCTCTCAGCACTCTCTTTCCCATCTTTGACAGATACGCGTAAAAAGATCATCGAGGCTTGTGCACAGATCACCCATGAAGAACAGGCCCAGCAGATCTTCAATGCCAGTCTTCGTCACTCAGCAGAAATTGAGGCCAACCAAGCGCTGATGTCCCAAGCCTGCGCACCGGCCTCGGCAGTTTTTAACGGCGTACTATTCGACGCCCTTAGCGCCCAAGAACCCCGCGCGTGGACAGAGGAAGGGAGCCAACACATCACGATCTTCTCAGGACTATTTGGTGCACTGAAGCCAACTGACCTCATTCCTTTACACCGCCTCGCGATGGGAACAAAACTGCCCACGCTTGGAAATGTCACCGCCTTGTGGAAGTCAGTCCTGGGCAGCGCGCTCGCAGAAGATTATTCTGAAAAGCTCATTCTTGATTGCCGCTCAAGTGACTACAAGCAGGCCTGTCTGGCGCCGTGGGCGCACCTGTGGGAAGTTCGCGTTGAACGCCTGCGAAACGGCAAACGTTCCGTAGTCTCTCACAACGC
>CALHID010000193.1 GCA_938030835.1 uncultured Actinomyces sp.
GGACGCTTGCCGTGGTTCGCGCCGTGCTTACGACGATCGCGACGCTTACGACCCCTCTTCGACATTGTCGTCTCCTCTAAAACTGAGATATCCAACCTGTACAGTTTTTCACACCCACAGCGTTTCTCCAAACAGAGAGCACCCTGCGAGTCGAAACTCACGATTCTGTCGAGCTCCAGCTCACCGTTACGCAGGTCTTGGAGACAATCCGTGCTCGAAGAGACGCGGGTGCGGGTTCGTCAAGACAGTGTGCCAGTAGCGAGCGAACATAACGCTCGGTGTACATCGATTCCTGGCAGTGGGAACAGCGTGAAATGTGTTCAAGCAACTGCGCGCGCAGAGCGGGATCTTTCAGGCAGTCAGTCGTGATGTGCTCTTGGCACTCCTCTCGGTCAAGAAAGTCGATGACCTCATAGAGGTGGTCATGTAATTCCTGACAAGCACGATGATCATCAATCTGCATGGTGTCCCCCAATACCGTATTCCGCCGCAAGTTCAGATAGGTTGTCGCGAAGATTCTTTCGCCCACGATGAAGCCGTGACATGACAGTCCCAATGGGAATGCCAAGCATCTCGGCAATTTCTTTATAGGCAAAACCTTCAACATCAGACAGAAGGACGACCACACGCTGATCTTCAGACAAAGCTTCAAGCGCCGAACGAAGCTCGGCTGACGGAATATTATCCAGAGCTTCGGCTTCCGCCGAGACAAGTCCCTTTTCGTCGTGTGAGGCAGCCGCTGCCAACTGCCAGTCCTCAACGTCTTCACCACCGCTTCGCTGTGGTGAACGCTGTGCCTTGCGGTACTGGGTAATGTACGTGTTCGTCAAAATCCGATACAGCCAAGCCTTAATATTCGTTCCTTGCTGATATTGGTGGAACTTCGTGTAGGCCTTCATAAAGGTCTCTTGAACGAGATCTTCTGCGTCGGCGCGATTGCGCGTCATCCCCAGCGCCGCACCGAAGAGCTGATCGACCAGAGGAAGGGCTTGTTCGGCAAAAAGCCGGTCCTTTTCCTCTTGACTGATTTCTTGTGTATCACTCATCGATGTCAAGGCTAATCGCGAATACCTAGGATGGGAAAATGGACGCGCAAAATCAGGGCGAGGCTTTTGCCTTCCCCTGACCCGTGGGCGCTGAGCCACTCTCACATCGCTTTGCATATCCACATCAACGCCTGCGATGGCTAATTATTCCGCTCCATATTCCAACCGCAGCCAAAATTACCCATCTTTGTCGACGTGGAAGCCGGTGTACCTGAGTATTTTTTGACACAATAGGGCTATGTCTATTCTTCGCGGTATCGCTCGTCCCTTGTTGGTTGCCCCCCTTGCCCTAGACGCACTTGACGCCTTGATCCACCCTGATCAGCATGCAGCTAAACTCGAGGGACTTCGCCCGCTCTTCAACAAAGTTGAGGATTCGGCACAGATCGATGACATCGATCCCTACCTGCGTTCCGCCGCACGCATCAGTGCGGGCGTAGCTTTGGCGGCCTCCGTCACTTTCGCCGTCGGCAAAGCCCCCCGCACCTCAGCTGCACTCCTAGCAGGGATCGCTCTACCCATGGCGATTATTAATCACGAGGATCGCACCTCCCTTGGTCTCAAGCTTGCAAATTGTGCAGGGCTTGTTTTTGCGGGGATGGACCGACGCGGTCGCCCAAGCGCTGCCTGGCGTCGCGATGAGAAGCGCCGCACACTTTCTCAGCAGGCAATCACAGCGAGCTCCGGACAGTGAAGCACTGGGACGCACCGCGCGTACACGAGCCACTCAACACTCAGGTTGAAATCCCAGGCTCAAAATCTCAAACTGCCAGGGCGCTCTACCTTGCAGCAACCGGTTCTTCGCCCTGTACCATCCACGGACTCTTGCGTTCTCGGGACACAGATCTCTTTGCCGAGGCCCTAGTAGCCTTAGGTGCGCAGATCTCATTTATTGGTGAGATGTCGGCGCGCGTGATTCCAATGGAAAGCTGCTCGGCTACCGAAGAAGAACGGCAGATCGACTGCGGTCTTGCAGGAACTGTCATGCGTTTTCTTCCTCCCTTGGCTGCGCTCTCCCCCATCCCCACGCGCTTTGATGGTGACAAACAAGCCTATGCGCGCCCTCTCGGTCCCCTTCTCGATGTCCTCGAAAATCTCGGGGCACACATCACCTATCACTCAGAGCGCGGTCACCTCCCCTTCACCATTAAGGGGCCACTTCGCTACCACCCCGGTACGGTCACCGTTGATGCCTCGGCGTCATCTCAGTTCTTTTCTGCAATGCTGTTGATCGCTCCTCTCCTTGGCGGAGCCATCATTCGCAGCGAGCAAGAACTGATCTCTCTTCCCCATATCAACATGACCTTGGACATGATGCGGGCAACCGGA
>CALHID010000194.1 GCA_938030835.1 uncultured Actinomyces sp.
ATGCCGATAGAGGCATGAGCGTAAGGTACGGTATAAGCATGACCGGGCGTTTTATCTCGACCTATTCGATTGTGCTCTCTCTTCCCATGCGCATTTATCAGCTGCCAGAACGGGGAGGCTCCGTTCACGCGGCTGCAGCAACCTCGCTTCCAGCGGGTGGTTTCACAGCATTGTCTGCCGTGTCAAAGCTCGGTGTCTATACCGCGACTGCTTCGCCTCTGGGAACCGGTCCCAATTCGTATATGGTTCGTCAGCTCCTTCATGAAGCAGGAGTGAAGGTTCTTCTTCCCGAACTTGTTGGCGATATTGGTGTTGCGATTCAGCTGGTCGAAGCCGATGGTTCGATGACCTCGATCGTAACGACGGGTGTGGAATCAGAACCTTCGCGTGAAGCCTTGGATGCCTTGGAGATCCATCAAGGGGATCTGGTTCATGTATCGGGTTCGGATCTTGCGAATCCAGCAAGTGCAGAAATTCTCACCGGATGGGCCGAGAATCTTCCCGAAGGCGTCACCCTAGTCGTTTCCGTTTCTCCTGCCGTCGCGCAGGTTCCAGTATCGGTATGGCCACGTTTGCTGGGGCGCGCTGACGTTGTCTCAATGAATATTCGCGAGGCCGCGACTCTGTCCGACATTCTTGCCCCCTATGAACACGGAACTGGAGTGCGCGGAGTCATGCGTCCGGACGTAGTTTTCATTCGTCGTCTGGGAGTCATGGGCTGTGAACTGCAGCTTCACGCTGACGAACCCAGAATTTCTATCCCCGCGTATGAATCCACGACTGTCGATACCGCCGGGGTGGGGGATACTCACATCGCGACTATGTGTGCGGCACTTCTTCTGGGACATGATTTTGTTGAAGCAGCGCGAATGGCGAACGCGGCTGCTGCGATCACGATTTCTCACGAGTCGGCTCTTCCTGTTCCAAGCTGGGAGCAGATCCGAGAAGTTATGAAGAACGGACGTGTGTGACGCAGTCGGAAGGACTTTCGCGGCGTGCCTAAGCCTTTTCATGGGCATGCGGCGGTAGCGTTTTTCCTACCATGGCACGAAAATCCCCATCTTCAGCATCTTCGAAATCTTCTTCACGAGCCGGGAAGTCCACTGCGACCCCAGGGCTTCTCGCGCGCGTATTTTCCGGGATCGGACGCGGCATTCTCGCGATGATTCGAGCATGGCGCGCAACCGATGCTCAGGTGAAACGCGATGCGCTGGCCTTCATTGTTATGGCAATTGCCGTTCTAGTTGCCTTGCGTGAGTGGTTTGGTATTTCGGGGCAAGCGGGGGATTTCATTCACCTGTGTGCAGCGGGCTTTGTCGGGATTTTCTCCGTCGTTTTGCCCATTATTTTGGTCGCCTTCTCTGTTGAGTTAGTTCGCGTCCGCTCGGGGAATTCAGCCTTGCCCCACCGCGTCGCAGGTAGCCTTGGGGTTGTCCTTTCTTTGACCGGTCTTGTTCATGTCAGCAAAGGTAACCCCGCTTTTGACTCTGCTCTTTCGATCGAGAATGCGGGTGGAATCCTCGGTTGGTTTATTGCCCGCCCTCTGGTTCTCATGCTGTCGTCGTGGGGCGCGGCTGCACTCTTGATTCTTCTTTTCCTCTACTCGATCCTTTTGGGGACGCGTACGCAGGTTGCGCAGGTCCCGACCTTGGTCCGTGAATGTGTCGACCGTCTTGGCAAGCGGACGAGGCCAGAGGAAAGCGACCCGGCAGCGCGAGCGCGTGAAGAAGCGCGCCGCTCCCTTGCTGCTGGCGATGATCCTTTCTTGGATTCCTATGACGGCGATGAACACTTCCGCCGCGCTGTGGAATCCGAGCCCCAAGAAGACCTTCCTTCGCAGGCGGATACGCAGCGTACTCGGGTGATGCCGGCCTCGGCACCCCAAGTCCCCGAGGGGCAGCCAGCCGCCTCGGCGATGGACGCACCAACGGAGGCAATGCAGGTCCCCGCTCTTTCGGTCACCGAAAATATCGAGGATCAGACCGACCTCGAACCTCCTGCGCATACTGAAGAGCCTGCGGGTGGATTCCAAGCGGAACTGGATGAGAACCTGTCCTACACGCTTCCGTCAAGTGAACTTCTTGTACGCGGTGCGCCCCATAAGACTCGCTCGGCGGTCAATGATCAAGTCGTGCAGGCACTGCGTCAGGTGTTCGCAGAATTTAATGTTGATGCCCAAGTGACCGGCTTCTCCCGCGGCCCGACAGTGACACGTTACGAAGTCACCTTGGGGCCAGGTGTGAAGGTTGATCGCCTGACAAACCTTTCGAAGAACATTGCCTACGCTGTGGCCTCGGCAGACGTGCGAATTCTTGCGCCGATTCCCGGGAAATCGGCAATCGGTATTGAGATTCCAAACTCTGACCGAGAAACTGTCGCACTGGGAGACGTTCTTCGCTCTGGCGCTGCTCAGCGTAATCAGCATCCCTTGGTTGTCGGTGTTGGTAAGGATGTTGAAGGCGGCTACGTCGTCACCAACCTGGCGAAGACTCCGCACCTTCTGGTTGCCGGTCAAACTGGTTCCGGTAAGTCCTCATTCGTGAATTCGATGATTACCTCGATCATGATGCGTGCGACGCCCTCGCAGGTTCGCATGATTCTGGTCGATCCTAAACGAGTCGAATTGACGATCTACGAAGGTATTCCGCACCTGATTTCCCCGATTATCACCGATCCCAAGAAGGCCGCTGAAGCGCTTGAATGGGTCGTGAAGGAAATGGATGCGCGCTACGACGATCTTGCGACATACGGATTTAAGCATGTTGATGATTTCAACAAGGCTGTGTCTGCAGGCCAAGTGAAGGCTCTTCCGGGTCTTAATCGTGAATTGCGGCCCTATCCCTACCTGCTGGTCGTTGTCGATGAGCTCGCGGACCTCATGATGGTTGCCCCGCGCGATGTTGAAGCTTCGGTTCAGCGTATTACCCAGCTTGCGCGAGCAGCGGGTATTCACCTCGTCCTTGCAACCCAGCGTCCTTCCGTTGATGTTGTCACCGGCTTGATCAAAGCGAATATCCCTTCGCGTTTGGCGTTCGCGACCTCATCTTTGGCTGACTCTCGAGTGATCTTGGATCAGCCCGGTGCTGAGAAGCTCATTGGTCAAGGTGACGCCTTGTACCTTCCTTCCGGCGCAAGTAAGCCGATGCGTGTTCAAGGCGCGTGGGTCACTGAATCCGAGATTCATTCGGTTGTTTCCCACGTCAAAGAACAGATGCAGGTACAGTACCGTCCTGATGTTCTTGCCCCCGCGAAGACCGCGAAAGTTGCCGAGGATATCGGTGATGATCTTGATGATCTCTTGGCGGCAGCTGAGCTGGTTATTTCAACTCAGTTGGGTTCGACCTCGATGCTGCAGCGAAAGCTTCGCGTTGGTTTTGCGCGAGCGGGGCGTCTGATGGACCTCCTGGAATCACGTGAGATTGTTGGTCCTTCTGAAGGCTCGAAGGCGCGCCAGGTATTGGTAGCTCCCGAACAGCTCCCCGAAATTTTGGCCATGCTTAGGGGAGAGAGCGCGCCTGAACCCGAACCAGCGCCTACTGCGCAGCAGGAAGTTTCTTCGTCGAATTTTGCTGACCAGTCCTCTAAGGCTCCTTCAAACGGGTACGATGGGGATACAGCTTCCTCGGATCCTTACTCCGGACATGATTTTGGTGGTCGGACCGACTGGGTCGATGAAGAGCCTGAAGAGAATGAAGACGCTTGGCAGTTGACTGGGCGCTAAGAAACAAAGGGGCAAATCGTGGCTACTCACGTGTCGCGTGTTGAACGCTATGCGAAGGTCTCTACGATCAATGTGCCCAACGCGCTGACGGTTTTTCGCCTGCTCCTAGTCCCCGTATTCATCTACTTGAAGTTTGTGGACACGTGGAGTGCGCAGTGGTGGGCTCTGCTGGTGTTTTGTGTCGCAGCTGCGACCGATCAGCTCGATGGAAAAATTGCGCGCGCCTATGGTTTGGTCACCGACTTCGGTCGTGTCGTCGATCCTCTAGCAGATAAGGCTCTCACACTCAGCGCGTTCATTATTTTGAGCATTCAGGGAGTTCTCCCGTGGTGGTTCACGATCCTTGTGGCAATCCGCGAATTGGGAATCACCGTCATGCGCGCATTCTTCCTGCGGCGGGGGATTGTTGTTTCGGCCTCGCGGTCCGGTAAAATTAAGACCGTTCTTCAAGTCTTGGCTATTTTCCTTCTCTTGATCCCGTGGGAATATTTCTACTACCTCAATGCCGCCAATCACGCGTGGGCGTTCATTGCCTTAATGTCGGCTTTGTGTGTTGCAGGTGCGGCGCTTGCTGCAACCTTATGGTCGGGCATTGCGTATGTGCGTGAGGGCCTCATTCTTGCCCGTGAGGTTCGTAATCCTGAGCCTCATAGCGAGGCGTAATTACAGTTGCGCCATGAGCGCAAAGTTGAGCGACATTGACGCAACTTTTAATTCCCTCGTGTATGGTGGGAATAGGCAGGGTCGTTCAGACGTTAGGAAGAACATGATGAAGAAGCAGAAGAACAATATCCCGAGTTCTGTGCGTCCATTGAATGAACTGGCCATGCAGAAAGCGCTGGCGGCGGGTTATCGTCAGGCTATGACTCGCCCCGCCCATGATCGTGCAGCCGCTCCCTTGCTGCGTACTGAAATTGGCGATGTTCTGCGTGAGGTTCGCCGTAAGCAGGGACGTACTTTGCGAGAAGTTTCTTCCGAGGCTCAGGTCTCCTTGGGTTATCTTTCCGAGGTTGAGCGTGGGCAGAAGGAAGCCTCGTCTGAACTTCTGGACGCGATTAGCGAGGCCCTAGGAGTGCCGCTGTGGTACATCCTGCGCGAGGTATCTGAGCGTATGGCTGTCCTAGATGGAACTGTTGTTCCGGACACCGTTCCTGAGAATCTGGTCCCGGTCACCCTGATCTCGTGACTCTTTCTGAATTTTGGGATGCCGTCGATGACGTCTATGGGGCTACCCTTGGGCGCTCATTGACGGCTGACCTGTATTTGCCCTCGCTGCGGGGAACCTGCGTGGAGGCCCTCGATAGGGGAGTTTCGCCGGATATGGTCTGGTCTGAGTTGCTTCGTGAAAGTGATGCAGACGAGGCCGTGCGTTGGGTTCATCGTCTTGATGCGAAAGAGCGTGAGAAGATTCGTCGTTCGAAGCGCTCCTAATGGCGTGTCGACATGCATCGAACATTTGTTCCATTTATTCTGTGGAAGAAGTGAAGTGTGAACAGTTTTTCCACAGATACGGAAAACTGCTCGCAAATGCCTGTGGTCGAGCATATCTTCACTGAGTAGTCCCCGGAGAGGGGATCTACTGCACAGACCAGATGAACAGTGGCCGGAGAGGCTTCGACGAAAGGTGACACCATGGCAGTAGCTCGTAAGGGTTCCTCTTCCTCAGCGAATGGGGACCGAAACAAGGCTTTGGAGCTCGCGCTCTCACAGATCGATAAGCAGTTCGGTAAGGGCTCTGTCATGCGACTGGGAGATGATTCGCGTCCCCCGGTGCAGGTGATCCCCACTGGTTCTCTGGCTCTTGATGTTGCTCTCGGAATTGGCGGTCTGCCTCGTGGGCGCGTCATTGAAATCTATGGCCCTGAATCCTCTGGTAAGACGACCGTTGCGCTTCATGCAGTTGCCAGCGCGCAAAAAGCAGGTGGAAACGCCGCATTTATCGACGCTGAACACGCACTTGATCCCGTCTATGCACGCGCCCTTGGCGTCGACACGGATAACCTCCTGGTCTCCCAACCTGATACCGGTGAGCAAGCGCTGGAAATTGCCGACATGCTGATTCGTTCGGGCGGCATTGACATCATCGTCATTGACTCCGTCGCTGCACTTGTTCCCAAGGCCGAAATCGAAGGCGAAATGGGCGACTCTCATGTCGGTCTGCAAGCCCGCTTGATGAGTCAGGCCCTGCGTAAAATCACCGGTGCTCTCTCGGCGACCGGAACAACTGCAATCTTCATTA
>CALHID010000195.1 GCA_938030835.1 uncultured Actinomyces sp.
GTGGTCTGGAATACGTACACCGACAGTGTGCTTCTTCTTGTTAAGCGTCATTCGGGGAACTTCTTTAGTTCCAGGGAGAATGAAGGTGTAAGGTCCTGGAGTCGAGGCCTTCATCGCACGAAACTGCGAGTTGTCCATAATGACCAAGTCACCCAGGCGCGCAAAAGTGTCGCAAAGAAGCGAATAGTTATGTTTCTCGTCAAGCCGACGGATGACCCGGATACGATCAATTCCAGATTTATTTCCCAGTACGCACGCAAGCGGTATAGCAACTAGCCCACCAGTGTTGAGGACATCGACGACGCGATCAACAAGGCGACTCTGCGGATTCTCGGGATGAATTTCAACAAAAGACATGATGCTCCTTCATTCACTCGAGGTCTGACGCAATGGCAATCTGAGTCAAAGCATCGCGCAGATCGTGCGGAATATTCTCATGATTAAGAGCTGCAAGGAAGCTGCCAAGCCCTTGGCTCCAGCATGAGTCCAAGCGAGTCAAAAGTTCAACTTCACAGCGGGCGTGTGTCAAAATCCGGTGAATTTCATGCGTACGCTTGTCTTTTTCGCTCATAACGTCGCGGGTCACCCGGAATTGAGCGCCCTGCATCGGAAGGAAAGTCCCCAACTCTGTGAGTTTGGCGCGCGTGTTCGGGCCGAGAAGACGAAGCGAGAGTTCTCGTTGTTGAGGTAGAGAATCCAAATCCCCCACGGCTGCCTCGAGTCGCAAGATTCCCTCATCATCATTCCAGTGAATCTTTGTTCGAACGAGACTCTCATCACTGTCACGGTCTTCGACCAATTCGTAATCGCCATCGGCACCTGTGACAACCAAGATCTCAAGAACATCAGGATTCTCTACCCCGACATATGATTGGCGTCCCAAGGCCCCAAGAACACCGTCCGATTCAGGCTTCGCCGCGCGCCCGCACAGGGGAATAACACTCCCCGCCCGAGCAAAAACCGGAGTTCGACCTAGATCGGACCAGCAAGCAATCTTTCGATCTCCCGCGTAGGCGAGATTCGCCATCAAATCAACCCAGGTCCCCTCTGGCAACCAAGCATCGCTCACGCTCTTACCAGTGGCCTCGTGAGATGGAGACGTCGCCGGGGCAACAATCATCTGGCTACCGAAACGGAAGCAATTGGGAACTTCCCAAGACTGCTCA
>CALHID010000196.1 GCA_938030835.1 uncultured Actinomyces sp.
AGTGTCTTTGACGTGTGGGTTCGAGTCCCATCTTGCGCACTGATAAATTTCTTTGCCCCCTACGAGGCCGTGCTTCCCTACCCGCGGTACGCGCGCTCGATGGTCGCCTCGGCAATAACTCGAGTACCCCGGTACAGGACTAAAGACTGCCCCGCAGCGACACCGCGGATTGGCTGCGCCAAAGCCACGGACAGCAGTGAGTTTCCGTCTTCATCATTCTCTCGAACAAGCTCGGTCACCACACTGGGCACTCCATGTGCACGAATCTGAGCTGTCACGACTCCTTCATCGACTTCATTGAGCGAGCGCTCACCAAGACTTGGGCCAAACTCGCGTGTGGCAACCTCATTGATCTCTCCCAAATCATCGGGCGCGAGCCACACCAGTTCAGAACAATCAATATGGTCGACAGAGAGCAATTCAGAAGCACCAACGACGACCTGGTTGAGCTGTGGCTTCGTCTCAACGACATAACGAGGCCGCCCGTCGGCAGCGGGGTTGCCCAAGTTCAATCCTCGTCGCTGACCAACCGTGAAGTTCCAGTAGCCATCGTGATGACCCACAACGTGGCCCTCAGTATCAACGATGTCACCCGGGTTGCTCCCAAGGTGTGAACGTAGGAAGCCCTGCGTATCTCCGTCAGGAATGAAGCAGATATCGTAAGAATCCGGCTTATTTGATACTCCGAGCCCCATTCTTTCCGCTTCGGAACGCACCCATGCTTTCGATGGAGCATCTCCCAAAGGGAAAATCACACGTGGAAGTTCTTCGGGTCCCATAATTGCGAGCACATAGGACTGATCCTTTGCCTCGTCACGTCCGCGATGGAGCTGAGGACCCGAATCTGTCTGAAGAATACGCGCATAGTGGCCGGTACAAACCGCGTCAAATCCCAGCGCTCGAGCACGCTGAGCGAGCTCCCTAAACTTGACGAATTCGTTGCAACGAACACAGGGATTCGGGGTGTGCCCCGCCTTGTACTGCTCAACGAAGTCAGTGATGACCGTTTGCTCAAATTCTTCCGCAAGATCCCATACATAAAATGGAATCCCCATGATTTCGGCAGCACGAGCAGCATCACCAGCATCTTCAACCGAACAGCAGCCGCGCGAACCCAAACGGCATTCTTGGGGTTGAGACGATAGGGCCATATGCACTCCAACGACCTCGTGTCCGGCCTCTACAGCCTTCGCTGCCGCGACTGCAGAGTCCACTCCACCCGATAGAGCCGCAAGAACCCTCATGCATCCATCCTGTCTCGTTCATCCAATGCCTGTCCCGCTCGGATTGCGACGGGAAGTGCGCGAAGAAAAGCATCAATATCTTCTACGGTAGTTTCCATTCCCGTGGAAACCCGCAGCACACCAAGTGCTTGATTTTCACTGTAGCCAAGGGCCATCACCACACGCGAAGGCCGAGTCACTCCAGCATGACATGCCGAACCGGCCGACACGTCTACGCCTG
>CALHID010000197.1 GCA_938030835.1 uncultured Actinomyces sp.
CCCTGCAATTCTGGGTCAGAGTGAATCATTCGAGTCAAAACGCCGGGGGTCACAAATTCAATGCGCGTGGACGTGCTTCGTTCGCTTTGACCGCGGACGCTAAACCCCACAAGGTGGCCAACGCGGTCATCCAATAACTGGGCCAAGCGGCGAGCGCAAGAACGTGCACTCACGCGCCGCGGAGAGCACACGAGAACTCGTTGCCTGGGCTCAAGAAGCTCTGCGCAGGCAAGGGGAATAAGAGTCGTCTTTCCGCTACCAGCGCTCGCGGAAATAATTGAAACGCTACCTGAGCTGCACGAGCGTAGAAAATCAGGAAGCAGCCGAGAGACGGGCAATTCACTGGCCCGAGTAATCGCATCCTGAAAGCTCAACACCGCTTCAGTATTACACGCTCTCTTACAGTCCGCGGATGGACAGGAAGAGGCGGTGACGCTGGCCAGGGGCCAAAGAGACCAGATCAATTCCCGAATTGAAGGCATCGGGCGGGCAAGTCATAGGTTCAACCGCGATGCCTGGACGGCCAAGGGCATCTGCTGTGTGGATTTGAACCCACGGTGTATTGGAAGCCAAGGCCGCGCCTTCACCTTGCGCATTTGTCACGCGCACCTGCCAGTTCCCTTGAAGACCGCCGTAACAGTGATCGATGAAAAGATCATCAACCATGCGGGGAACGCGGAAGTCGTATGCAGTGCTGACGGGGTTGATTCCCGTTGGCAATAGATTCTCGTCGGTATCGACGATCTGCGAGGCCGGAAGGCTCAATATTGAGTCATTAGCGTTGGTGCCGCCCAGAAGATAGGGGTGAAGAGAAGCCCCATAGGGCGCAGGAGAATCCCCTAAGTTCTTTGTCGATAACTCAATATTTAGGCCACTTTCTGGATCTAAACGCAGATCGAGACGCGCTGTGAGGGGCCAGGGATAGAACTCCTGAGCAGCAATAAAGCTTTCTAATCTCACGTGAGATGCCGTAGCGTCAACAATCTCCCAAGGAACCCAAGCCGCAAGTCCATGCAACGCCGTGCCAGTCCCACGGTCGTTGATGGGCAGCAGGTATTCCCTGTCATTCCACGAATAACGTCCATCGGCAATCCGATTAGGCCAGGGAAGAAGCATTTTTCCAGACCAGCCGGGCGCAACTTCGGTCACCTTATGAGGAAGAACGAGGTTTCGTCCCTTCCACTTCAAGGAAGAGATCCCAGCACCAACGGTGACGACGCTCAGGGAATAGTCCCCGGCCTCGCACGAAAGTTCGCGACCAGACGCATGGAAACTCATAGCAACACCTCACTGTGGCTTGTACAGAGGAAACTGTACCAGTTCAGTGTAGGTGGGAAAGAACGGCTATCCCTAAGACTTCAGGCCCTTCCTTGGGCGTGGACAGAAAAGGGGAGGTGCCCCTCAGGAGCGTAGTATGGAGGAAGCAAAGATGCTTAAAGTACTAGTCAAATGAGAGGACGAGAATATGCCTGAGATCTCTAACGACCTCCTGATGCAGTTGCGCGAAGAGGAAAGCACCAAGGTCGCGCTGGCCAGGAATGCCGCAACCCAAGTTGGGATTGAAGCCGCTTCTTTGAACCGTGAAAAGATTCAGCACACTTCCACAGCTGTTTCACACCGCTTGGATGATTGGAAGGCGACTTCTCAGAAGAAGTCCGGTCGCTGCTGGCTCTTTTCCTCGCTGAACTTCCTGCGCTCGCGGGCGCGCGAGAGCCTGGGGATCAAGAACTTCGAGTTCTCTCAGAGCTACGTATTCTTCTGGGATAAGTTCGAACGCGCCAACTGGTTCCTGACCGACATCATTGCTACTTCGGACGAGCCTGTTGACGGTCGTCTGGTTCAGTTCCTGCTGGGCGATGTTTTGGGCGATGGTGGCCAGTGGGATATGGCTGTTTCGGTCTATATGAAGTATGGCTTGGTGCCCAAGGAGGTCATGCCTGAAAGTGAGGCGTCAACGAACTCTCGCCCAATGAATGCGCGCCTGCGCGCAGTGCTCCACATTGGTGCCCTTCGTCTGCGCGAGGCCATTGCTGCCGGTGCAAGCGCTGAGGAAGTCGATACTCAGCGTCGCAAGATTTTGGCTGATGTGTGGAAGATTCTCGTTGTATGCCTGGGTGAGCCGCCCGTGCGCTTTAACTGGCAGTGGCGTGATGATGAGGGCAACTTCCACCGCGACGGCGAGATCACTCCCCACGAGTTCTACGAGCGCCACGTGGGCGTGGACCTGAGCGAGTACATCTGCCTGGTTGATGATCCTCGTCCTGAAAACCCGAAGGGATCGATGGAGACTGTCGAGCACCTCGGTAATGTTGTCGGTGGACGTCCGATTCGCTACCTGAATGCCCCCGTTGAAGAGATTAAGCGCATTGCAGCTGCACAGATCGCAGCTGGTGAGGCTGTCTGGTTCGGTGCCGATGTCTCGCAGCCTTATGACCGTGGTCTTGGCTTCTTCGACACGGG
>CALHID010000198.1 GCA_938030835.1 uncultured Actinomyces sp.
AGCCTTGCTCGCGGCAGCGGGTACCGGCGATGATCCGCGTTCCCTTCGTGATCGTGCACTGCTTGAAACCCTCTACGCAACGGGTGCCCGTGTCAGCGAGGCCGTATCAATGGCGATCGATGACCTAGACCTCAATGAAGAACTCCCGATCATTCGCCTATTTGGCAAGGGGCGTAAGGAACGACTTGTTCCCTTGGGCTCTATGGCGAAACAGGCTCTTGAAGCCTATCTTGTGCGTGCGCGTCCCTTCTTTTCTTCAAAGGGAAAAGGTTGTCCGAACGTCTTCCTCAACAATAGGGGAGGCGCACTTTCACGTCAGTCCGCTTGGGACATCATTCAACGCGCGGCAACGCGCGCACAGCTTGAGGTTCCCGTTTCTCCGCACACTTTGCGGCATTCCTTTGCCACACATTTATTAGAAGGCGGAGCGAATATCCGAGACGTACAAGAATTGCTTGGGCATTCCTCAGTCTCAACGACGCAAATCTATACCAAGGTAACGATTGCGACCCTTAAAGAAATGTACCGAACTGCCCATCCGCGCGCGCAGCTCGACCCAAGCGACATCACAAGCTCGGCCTCGGCATCCCAATAAAGCAAGCGAGCGCACAACTTAAGCGAGGGTAGGCGGAATTGTGTGGAGCAATGCACTAAGATGGGGAACGTGACGAATCCATCTCAGCCAACGCTTACCGGGGATCTTCCTGCCAACGAAGAAAATGATTTCCCCGTCCCGGCACCACTGACCGGGCATGGACCCGCACGCATTATTGCGATGTGTAATCAAAAAGGTGGAGTTGGGAAAACAACGACAACCATCAATCTTGCAGCATCGCTTGCTGAATATGGACGTCGTGTTCTCATTGTTGACTTTGATCCTCAAGGCGCTGCATCCGTTGGCTTGGGCATCAATACCCTGGAGATGGAACACACAATCTATAACCTTCTGATGAATCCGAAGGAAGATATTCATCAGGCCCTGTGCCACACCTCGATTCCCGGCCTCGATATCGTGCCCGCGAATATCGATCTTTCGGCTGCCGAAGTTCAGCTGGTTAACGAGGTCGCGCGTGAATCCGCGCTCTCGCGTGTTCTTCGACCAGTCGTCGATGACTACGACGTCATTCTGATTGACTGCCAGCCTTCGCTTGGCCTGCTCACCGTTAATGCCTTGACCGCGGCACACGGTGTGATTGTTCCTATGGAAGCAGAGTTTTTTGCTCTTCGCGGTGTCGCATTGCTGGTCGAAACCATTGAAACAGTGCGCGATCGAATTAATCCACGCCTGAAGATTGATGGAATCCTTGCGACAATGGTTGATACCCGCACCTTGCACTCACGTGAGGTGTTGGAGAGACTTGACGAGGCCTTCGGTGACCTTGTTTTCACAACACGGATTGCGCGTACTGTGAAGTTCCCCGATGCTTCAGTCGCGACAGTGCCAATTACCACCTACGCGCCGAACCACCCTGGCGCGCGTTCATACCGACGTTTGGCCAGAGAGATCATCGCGCGTGGAGATGTCGCCTGAATATGACGGGACTCAAGCGGCACTTGATGATTTTCAAGTCTCGCTTGAAGTCTTCGAAGGTCCTTTTGACCTTCTGCTCCAATTGATCTCGCGTAAGAAGCTCGATATCACTCAGGTTGCCCTTGCAGAAGTCACCGATGAGTTCATTGCACATATGCGTGCCTTTCCTGATCTTTCACGGACCAGTGAATTCCTTGTCGTAGCAGCGACTCTATTGGATATGAAGGCAGCGCGTTTGCTTCCTGATTATGAAGAGGAATCATCGCTGAGTAGTGAAGACCTCGAGGCACGTGACCTGCTCTTCAGTCGTTTGCTTCAATATCGGGCATTCAAGCTAGCGGCGGGGGAGATCGCACAACGGCTTGATGCCTATGTGGGTTTAATCCCGCGCAGTGTTGCGCTTGAACCTCAATTCACTCGACTTCTTCCGGAACTTCGATGGGAAGTGGGCGCTGAGGATCTTGCTCGTGCATGTGCGGACGCGCTCAGCGCTCAGCCGCCGACCGTCGAAGTGACGCACCTCCATTCAGCTGCAGTCCCGGTTGCTCAGGAAGCAAAGGTCGTCATCGCGTACCTAAGTGCTCATGGCCACGCAACCTTTTCTCAGCTCATCTCGGACGCGCGCGATACGGCTGTTGTTGTCTCGCGTTTCCTCGCTATCTTAGAGTTGTACAGGCGCAGAGCTATTGAGTTCCAGCAGGAAGAGGCGCTTTCAACACTGGAACTCGTATGGAATGGGAATGACCCAAAGGTCGATGAATGGGAGGAGGACGTATGAGCGATGCACTTGACCTTGCTGAGACTCAACTTCTCTTTGCTCCCATCGAAGCAATTTTGATGGTTGTCGATCAACCTGTTACTGCTCAACAGCTTGCCGGTGTTCTCAACGTGTCTGCTGAAGATATCGAGCATGTGCTTGAAGCGCTCTCTGCGCAATACGCTGGACGCTCTGGTGGCCGTGAACACGGATTTGAACTTCGGCGTCTAGGTGGAGGATGGCGAATTTATTCTGCTCCTCGCTGGGAGTCGCTTGTTTCCCAGTTTATTGTTGGATCAGGACAATCTAAACTGTCACAAGCTGCTCTGGAAACACTTGCGGTTATTGCCTATCGTCAACCGATCTCGCGTGCGAGGATCTCTCAAATTCGCGGCGTGAATGTTGATGCAGTGGTTCGAACCTTATGTGCACGTGAACTCATTGAGGAAGTTGGCCAATCTTCGTCGGGGGCTCGTTTGTATGGGACGACCCAAGTATTCCTTGAGCGAATGGGAATGAATTCCCTTGACGAATTGGCACCATTAGCCCCCTACCTTCCGGCTTCAGACGAGCTGGACGAACTTGAGGAGACACTGTGAGAAACGATTCCTATAGTGAAGACGGTATTCGCCTGCAAAAGGTACTCTCACGTGCGGGGGTAGCTTCTCGACGGGCAGCAGAAGAGCTTATTGCCCAAGGCCGTGTTTCAGTTGACGGCAAGGTGGTTCGCGGTCAAGGCATGCGTGTTGACCCTAAGCGTCAGGCAATCCACGTCGACGGTAAGCGGATTATTTTGGAAGAGAATCGTCCGATCGTCATGGCTGTGAATAAGCCTGTTGGTATGGTTTCGACCATGTCAGACCCCGAGGGACGTCCGACGCTGGCGGATCTTGTTGCTGATTACCCCGAACGCCTGTATCACGTGGGCCGCCTAGATATCGATACTTCTGGGCTGCTCTTACTGACGAATGATGGTGAGCTAGCAAACCGACTGACCCATCCCTCTTACGAGATTCCGAAGACCTATATCGCGCGTGTTCACGGCGAGGTTAAGCCGGGTGTCCGCCGTCGTCTGCTCGAAGGCGTTGAATTGGAAGATGGTCCAATTGCGGTTGATTCTTTCCGCACCATGGAAACCTACGGTGATATCACGACTGTTGAAATCATCGTCCATGAGGGACGTAACCGTCTTGTCCGCCGTCTGATGGATGAGGTCGGGTACCCAGTTCGCGAGCTCGTTCGTACGAAGTTTGGTCCAATTCGCCTCGAACACCTACAACCCGGAACGATGCGTCGTGTCAAGGGGCCGCAGCTTGCCGCTCTCTATGACGCAGTTGGCTTGTGAGTCCTGTGCCATCTCACGTGAGCACAACCCGCGGTCCCGTCCTGATTATCGGCACGGGGCTTTTGGGCACTTCTCTTGCGCTTGCACTTCGTGGTGGGGGAGTCGAGGTATTTCTTCGTGATTCCTCACCAACGGCTGGACGCTTAGCGCAGGATTTAGGCGCTGGTACTCTGATCGGTCCGGAAGATCACTGCTCGCCGGCGTTGGTGATTGTGTCAACACCTCCTGACGTTGCTGATATCTGTGTTGTCGATGCGTTGATTCGATATCCCGAGGCCGTGGTCAGTGATGTTGCTTCCGTAAAGTTGGCAGTGCTTGAGGGAGTTGTCGAGGAAGCGCAGCGCCGCGGCCTAGATATCACGAGCCGCTACGTGGGTTCTCATCCGATGGCGGGTCGTGAGCGTAGCGGTGCAGGTGCAGCGGACGCAGATCTTTTCTACGGCAGGCCATGGGTGATTGTTCCGAGCCCGACTTCAGCGCCCGATGCAGTAATGCGGATTCGTTCACTTGCGGGGGATGTGGGAGCTTTCCCCATTGAGATGGACGCTTCGACGCATGATCAATCCGTTGCGTTAATTTCGCACGTACCTCAGTTGGTCTCGTCAATGCTTGCTGCCCGGCTCGCTGATGCTCCCGTTTCAGCACTTTCACTTTCAGGTCAGGGCCTGCGAGATACAACACGAATTGCCGCTTCTGATCCCC